>NZ_JBEHZD010000242.1:0-11151 GCF_040240285.1 Streptomyces sp. HSW2009
CCTACGGGGCGGCCGGGGCGGCCCCGTGCGCGTCCCTGGGCCCGCCCGCCGTCGGGGGGGCCGGGGGGGCCGGCCGGGGGGGGGGGCCGGGGCCCGGGCGGGGGTACGCCGGGGGGGGGCGGGGCGCCGGCCGCTGGCCGGCGTCCTCGTCATGGCCGGCGCCGCGCGGCGGCACCGGTGGTCGTCATGGCAGCGGAGCCTACTGCCCCAGCGGCAGGTCGCCCGCGTCGAAACAGGTCCGGTCCCCGGTGTGGCAGGCCGCGCCGACCTGGTCCACCTTGACCAGCAGAGTGTCGGCATCGCAGTCGAGCGCCACCGACTTGACGTGCTGGACGTGTCCCGAGGTGTCGCCCTTGACCCAGTACTCCTGCCGGCTGCGGCTCCAGTAGGTGCAGCGGCCGGTGGTCAGCGTGCGGTGCAGCGCCTCGTCGTCCATCCAGCCGAGCATCAACACCTCGCCGGTGTCGTACTGCTGGGCGATGGCGGGTACGAGGCCGTCGGCGCTGCGCTTGAGCCGACCCGCGACGGCCGGGTCGAGCCCGCTCGGGCGGCCGGAGCTGGCGTCGGCGGCATCCGCGGCGTCGGCGGCGGGGGAATCGGGGCTGGACATGGGCCCATTATGCCCAGCGGCGCACGGCACGGGCGGGCCGTCGAGCACCGGCGGCGGCGCCCTGGGGCGGCACTCCCCCGATGCGCCCGCCCCGCGCGCCACACCCCCGGGCGCGCACGACGGCGGCCCTCCCGCGGGCCTGCGGAGCGGGACGGGTACGGAGCGGGACGGGTACCGGGCGGGACGGGTACGGGGCACGGGGCCTTGGCGGCCCGCCGGAAGGCCCCCGATAGCTCCGCCAGCCAGCCCCCGCGCCCCCGCGCAACTCCCCTCTCGTCCCGGATTCAGCCACCGTGGCAGCGGATGTCACAACGGGGGGCCATGGTCGCTTTTCGGCCAGATCGTGCCCGGCCCGAGCGGACGGGCGGCCCGGGTGGCGGCGACGCTCGGTGGCCGACCCTTTATCGGGGCGCGCCGCCCCGACAACGCCCCCTTGCCGCTTCACAACTGGCCAACGCGGCCGTCCCACGCCCCGCATCCGCCGCAACTGTCCAGCCCGCTGACCACCTCCCGGCGAACATGCGGCATGCTTCTGGTATGACTTACCCGCCGCCGCCGAACAACCCTCAGCAGCCTGGAAACCCCGGCGGCTTCGGCCCGCCGCAGCAAGGTTTCGGCCCACCCGCTCCGCCCGGAGGACAGCCGCCGGCCGGTGGACAACCGCCCTACGGCGGTCCGCCCGTGCCGCCCGGTGGACAGCACATACCTCCCGGCGGGCAGCCGATGCAGCCCGGCTACGGCGCGTACCCGCCGCCTCCGCCACCGCCGCCCCGCCGTAACAACAAGGTCGCGCTGATCGCCGGCGCCGCCGTGTTGGCCGTGGCCGGCATCGTCGGCGTCGTCGGCGCCACCTCGGGCGGCGACGACAAGGACAAGGAGAAGGAGGCCAAGGAGAAGCCGGGCGGCTCGCCCAGCGTCTCCGCGCCGAAGCTGCCGTCCGGGATGCCCTCCATCGAACTGCCCTCGCCCTCGGGCTCCCCCGGCCAGGGCGCGCCCGTCGGGGGCGAGACCGAGACGCCGGACAGCGACGCTTCCAGCACGCCGTCCAGCGACCCGACGTCCTCGTCGCCGACCGACGTGGTGCCGTACGTGGTGCTCAGCCCGGGCACCTGCTTCGACCACCCGGGGCTCGACCCCAGCGTGAAGAAGGTCGAACGGCGCTCCTGCACCGGTCCGCACGACGGTGAGGTGATCTCCAACGCGACCCTGACCGGCACCTTCACCACCGAGAAGGAGATCCAGAGCAAGGCGCTCTCGCTGTGCGAGTCCGCCGCCAAGGTCCGGATGAAGAACATTCCGGTCGGCAAGACGTACTACTACTACGCGCTGTACCCGGCGCACCAGACGTACACCCTCCGCGGCGAGGACCAGGTCTCCTGCTCGCTGACGCTCAGCTCCACGCCGGGCGGCCCCAAGCTCACGGAGAAGCTGCCGAAGTAACGCCCTGCGCCCGCGCGCAGGAACCAGACGGCGAAGGCGGGGTGGCCGTGGCGCGCAGCCGCGCGGTACGGCCTGACCCCCGACCCGCCTTGGCCCTCTCGGCCGCCGTCCGGCCGTCGCCCGGCCGCCGCGCCGTGACCTGACATCCGTGGCAGGGCGTCCGCACCGGTCGTAGGCTGGCGGCATGTCTACGTACGCGAAGCGCGAACGGCTGCTGCTCGCCGATCTGTTGGAAGCGGCGGGACCTGCGGCCCCGACCCTGTGCAAGGGCTGGCTCACCCGCGATCTGGCCGCCCACGTGGTGGTGCGCGAGCGGCGCAGCGACGCGGCGGCCGGCATCCTGGTGAAGCCGCTGGCGGCCCGGCTGGCCCGGGTCCAGGACGAGTTCGCGGCCAAGCCGTACGAGGAACTGCTCCAGCTCATCCGCACCGGCCCGCCCCGGTTCTCGCCCTTCGCCCTCAAGCAGGTGGACGAGGCGACCAACGTGCTGGAGTTCTACGTGCACGCCGAGGACGTGCGTCGCGCCCAGCCCGGCTGGACCCCGCGCACGCTCGACCCGGTCTTCTCCGACGTGCTGTGGAGGCGCGTGGAGCGCACGGCCCGCGCCCTGGCCCGCAGGAGCCCGGTCGGTCTCGTCGCCCGCATCCCCGACGGCCGCACGGCCGTGGCCCACAAGGGCACCCCGGTCGTCACCCTCACCGGTGAGCCCGGCGAGGTGCTGCTCTACCTCTACGGCCGTCAGCAGGTCGCCGACGTGAGTGCCGAAGGCGACCCGGCGGCGGTGGCGAAGGCCGCGGAAGCGTCGCTCGGGCTGTAGCCGCGTCCGGCGGATCCGGGCGCTGGGCGAGCCCGGCGGCCCGCCCCCACCGCACCGGGTGAGGCCGCCCCCCACCCCCGGGTGGGGCTGCCCCGCCCGGATCTACCGGCGCACCGGGTGCCCCGCCCCCCGTAGCGCCCCCTTGACGTCGGCGATCGACAGGTCGCCGAAGTGGAAGACCGAGGCGGCCAGCACCGCGTCGGCGCCCGCGCTGATCGCCGGCGGGAAGTCGGCGAGCCGGCCGGCGCCGCCGCTGGCGATGACGGGGACGGTGACCTCGGCACGGACGGCCGCGATCATGGCCGTGTCGTAGCCGTCCTTGGTGCCGTCAGCGTCCATGGAGTTCAACAGGATCTCGCCGGCGCCGAGTTCGGCCGCGCGGTGGGCCCACGCCACGGCGTCAAGGCCGGTGCCGCGCCGGCCGCCGTGCGTGGTGACCTCGTACCCGGATGCGGTCTCGGTGCCCGGCGGGCAGCGGCGGGCGTCCACCGAAAGCACCAGCACCTGGCGGCCGAACCGCTCGGCGATCTCCTGGATGAGCTCGGGGCGCTCGATGGCGGCCGTGTTGACGCCCACCTTGTCGGCGCCGGCCCGCAGCAGCCGGTCCACGTCCCCGGGGGTGCGGACGCCGCCGCCCACCGTGAGCGGGATGAAGACCTGCTCGGCGGTGCGGCGCACCACGTC
This sequence comes from Streptomyces sp. HSW2009, assembly GCF_040240285.1. Taxonomy (NCBI): domain Bacteria; kingdom Bacillati; phylum Actinomycetota; class Actinomycetes; order Kitasatosporales; family Streptomycetaceae; genus Streptomyces; species Streptomyces sp. HSW2009. The sequence goes on from NZ_JBEHZD010000242.1 coordinate 3,552, forward strand.
GTAGGTGGTCTCGCGGTCGCCGGACGAGGCCGTGATGTCCAGGAAGGTCAGCTCGTCGGCGCCCTGTTCGCCGTAGAGCCTGGCGAGTTCGACGGGGTCGCCCGCGTCCCGCAGGTGCTGGAAGTTGACGCCCTTGACGACGCGGCCGTTGTCCACGTCCAGGCAGGGGATGACTCGGACCGCGAGGGTCATGGGGTTCGTCCTTCGGTGCTGCCGGCCGGGGCACCGCCGGCCGGGTCCGGGTCGTCGCCGCCGGTGGGGGCGGGCCCGCCGGGCCGGGGGCGGAACGCTTCGAGCTCCACCTCGACCAGCACCCGCGAGTCCACGAACCCGGAGACCACGCCGAGCGTGGTGACCGGGCGCACGGCGGCGAACAGCTCCCGGTGGGCGCGGCTGACGGCGTCCACGTCGCGGGCGTGGGTGAGGTAGAGGCGGGTGCGGACGACCGCCTCGGCGCCGAGGCCGAAGCGGTCGAGCGCGGCGAGCGCGTTGCGCAGCGCCGCCCTGGTCTGTTCGTACGGATCGCCCTCGCCCTGGAGGACGTCGCCGACCAGCGGCATCGTGCCGGCGACGAGGACCAGGTCCCCGGCCGCCACGGCGCGCGCCGAACCGGTCGACTCCTCCCAGGGGTCCGCGCTCTGGTGACGCTCGATCGCCCCCGCCTGCCGGGCCGGCTCGGGTGTGCTCATGCCGTGGCCGCCTCCGCCACCGTCGCCAGCGCCTCTTCCAGCGTGAAGGCCTCGGCGTACAGGGCCTTGCCGACGATGGCGCCCTCGACGCCCACGGGCACCAGGCCGCTCAGGGCGCGCAGGTCGGCGAGCGAGGAGACGCCCCCGGACGCGACCACGGGGCGGTCGGTCGCGGCGCACACGTCGCGCAGCAGTTGCAGGTTGGGGCCCTGGAGCGTGCCGTCCTTGGCGATGTCGGTGACCACGTAGCGGGCGCAGCCCTCGGCGTCGAGGCGGGCCAGGGTGGTGAACAGGTCGCCGCCGTCGCGGGTCCAGCCCCGGCCGCGGAGCGTGTGGCCCCGTACGTCGAGGCCGACGGCGATGCGGTCGCCGTGCTCGGCGATGACGCCGGCCACCCACTCCGGGGACTCCAGGGCCGCGGTGCCGAGGTTGACCCGGGTGCAGCCGGTGGCGAGCGCCGCCTTCAGCGAGGCGTCGTCGCGGATGCCGCCGGAGAGCTCGACCTTGATCTCCATGGCGCGGGTGACCTCGGCGATCTGGGCCCGGTTGTCGCCGGTGCCGAAGGCGGCGTCCAGGTCGACCAGATGCAGCCACTCGGCCCCCGCCTGCTGCCAGGCCAGGGCCGCGGCCAGCGGGTCGCCGTAGGAGGTCTCGGAGCCGGACTCCCCGTGGACGAGGCGGACGGCCTGCCCGTCGCGCACGTCGACGGCGGGGAGGAGTTCGAGCTTGCTCATCTGGTGCCAGTCTTTCGGGTCGAAGGCGTCTGGTCAGCGCCGGCCGGGCCGCCGTGCGGCGGCTAGAGGGTGTCGAGCCAGTTGGTCAGGAGCTGGGCTCCGGCGTCGCCGGACTTCTCGGGGTGGAACTGGGTGGCCCGCAGCGGCCCGTTCTCGACGGCCGCGACGAACGGCTCGCCGTGCGTGGCCCAGGTGACCTGGGGCGGGCGCATGGCGGGGTTGGCGATCTCAAGGGTCCACTCCCGTACCGCGTAGGAGTGCACGAAGTAGAACCTGGCGTCCGCGTCGAGCCCGGCGAACAGCTCCGAGCCTGCGGCCGGGGTGACGGTGTTCCACCCCATGTGCGGCACGACCGGCGCGGCGAGCGGGCCGACGGTGCCCGGCCACTCGTCCAGGCCCTCGGTCTCCACGCCGTGCTCGATGCCGCGCTCGAAGAGGATCTGCATGCCGACGCAGATGCCGAGCACCGGCCGGGAGCCGGCGAGCCGGCGGCCGACGATCCAGTCGCCGCGGGCGGCCCGCAGCCCCTGCATGCAGGCGGCGAAGGCGCCGACGCCGGGGACCAGCAGCCCGTCGGCTGCCATGGCCCGCTCGTAGTCGCCGGTGATCTCCACGTCGGCGCCGACGTGCGCCAGCGCCCGCTCGGCGGAGCGCACGTTGCCGAAGCCGTAGTCGAAGACGACCACCGTGGGCTTGCGTCCACTCATCAGTACAACCCGTCGATCCGGAGGACGCCCGCGAGCAGGCACATCGCGGCGCTGATGCCCAGCAGCACGATCACGCCCTTGGGCATCCCCTGCTTGCTGAAGGAGATGACGCCGCCGAGCAGGAAGAGCCCGACGACGATGAGGACGGTGGACAGACCGTTCACAACTGCCTTCCGGTGGTGGTCGACGCGGCGCGGCGCGGTGTGGTGCCCCGCTCCCGCGCCGCGGCGGGCGCGGTCCTCGCGCGGACGGTCACAGCGCGCCCTTGGTGGAGGGGAGGATGCCGGCGGCGCGCGGGTCGCGCTCGCTGGCGTACCGCAGCGCCCGCGCGAGCGCCTTGAACTGGCACTCCACGATGTGGTGCGCATTGCGCCCGTACGGCACGTGGACGTGCAGCGCGACCTGCGCCTGGGCCACGAAGGACTCCAGTATGTGGCGGGTCATGGTGGTGTCGTAGCTGCCGATCATCGGGGCGATGGCCTCGGGCTCGGTGTGCACCAGGTAGGGGCGGCCCGAGAGGTCGACGGTGACCTGGGCGAGCGACTCGTCCAGCGGCACCGTGCAGTTGCCGAACCGGTAGATGCCCACCTTGTCGCCGAGCGCTTCCTTGAACGCGGCGCCCAGCGCGAGGGCGGTGTCCTCGATGGTGTGGTGGGTGTCGATGTGCAGGTCGCCCTCGGTCTTGACGGTGAGGTCGAAGAGGCCGTGCCGGCCGAGCTGGTCCAGCATGTGGTCGTAGAAGCCGACGCCGGTGGAGATCTCGGTCCTGCCGGTGCCATCGAGGTCGATCTCGACCAGGACGGAGGTCTCCTTGGTGGTGCGCTCCACGCGCCCTACGCGGGTCATCGCTCGTTCTCCTTCAGTACCGCCCGGACCGCGTCCAGGAAGGCGTCGTTCTCCGCCGGTGTCCCGGCGCTCACCCGCAGCCAGCCCGGCACGCCGTTGTCCCGGACCAGCACGCCGTGGTCCAAGATGGCCTGCCACAGCCCGTGCGAGTCGGCTGCCGGGTCGCCCCAGCGGCCGACGGCGGCCGGCGGCAGGCCGAACTGGACGAAGTTGGCGTCCGAGTCGACGACCGGCGCACCGATCGCCCGCAACTCGCTGACCAGCCGGTCCCGCTCGTCCTTGAGCTGCTGTACGTATCCCAGCAGCGTATCGGTGTGGGCGAGCGCGGCGAGCGCGGTGGCCTGGGTGACGGCGGAGAGGTGGTACGGGAGGCGCACTAGCTGCACGGCGTCCACCACGGCCGGGTCGGCGGCCAGGTAGCCGAGCCGCAGCCCGGCCGCGCCGAACGCCTTGGACATGGTGCGGGAGAGCACCAGGTTCGGCCGGCCGGCGATCAGCGGCAGCAGCGAGGGCTGGTGGCTGAACTCGCCGTACGCCTCGTCGACCACGAGCAGCGCGCCGCCGGTGCGGGCGGTCTGCGCCGCCTCGTACAGCGCGAGGACGGTCTCGGCGGCCACCGCGGTGCCGGTCGGGTTGTTCGGCGAGCAGACGAAGACCACGTGCGGGCGCAGTCGGGTGATCTCGGCGGTGGCCGCGGCCACGTCGATGGTGAAGTCGGCGCGGCGCGGCCCGGCGACCCAGCCGGTGCCGGTGCCCCGGGCGATCAGGCCGTGCATGGAGTACGAGGGCTCGAAGCCGATCGCGGTGCGGCCGGGGCCGCCGAAGGTTTGCAGCAACTGCTGGATGATCTCGTTGGAGCCGTTGGCCGCCCAGACGTTGGCCAGCTCCACCGGGTGGCCCGCGGTGCGGGTCAGATAGGCGGCGAGGCCGGTGCGCAGCTCGACCGCGTCCCGGTCCGGGTAGCGGTTGAGGTGCCGGGCGGCCTCGGTGACCCGCTCGGCGATCTCGGCCACCAGGGCGTCGGGCAGCGGGTAGGGGTTCTCGTTGGTGTTCAGCCGTACCGGTACGTCGAGCTGCGGGGCGCCGTAGGGGCTCTTGCCGCGCAGTTCGTCCCGGACGGGAAGGTCGTCGATGCCGGTCACGTGCCTTGCGGAGCCTTCCGTGCGGGGTCGTCGGGCGCGCTCGCGCCGGTGGGGGCCGCGGCGGGCTGCTGCGCGGGCAGCGCGTCGCCGAAGCGCGCGGTGAGCGCGGCGCCGTGCGCGGGCAGGTCCTCGGCGGTGGCCAGGGTCACCACGTGCGGGGTGACCTCGGCGAGCGCTTCGCGCGAGTAGTCGACCACGTGGATGCCGCGCAGGAAGGACTGCACGGACAGGCCGGAGGAGTGGCAGGCGCAGCCGCCGGTGGGCAGCACGTGGTTGGAGCCGGCGCAGTAGTCGCCGAGGGAGACCGGGGCGTGCGGGCCGACGAAGATCGCGCCGGCGTTGCGCACCCGGGCGGCGACGGCGGCGGCGTCCCTGGTCTGGATCTCCAGGTGTTCGGCGGCGTACGCGTCGACGACGGCGAGGCCGTGCTCGACGTCGTCCACCAGGACGATGCCGGACTGCCGGCCGGCGAGCGCCTCGGTGATCCGCTCCCGGTGCTTGGTGCTGGCCACCCGGCGGACGAGTTCCGCCTCGACGGCGTCGGCCAGCGGCACCGAGTCGGTCACCAGCACGGCGGCGGCGAGCGTGTCGTGCTCGGCCTGGCTGATCAGGTCGGCGGCGACGTGGCCGGGGTCGGCGCTGTCGTCGGCGAGGACGGCGATCTCGGTGGGCCCGGCCTCGGCGTCGATCCCGATCCGGCCCTTGAGCAGGCGCTTCGCCGCGGCCACCCAGATGTTCCCGGGGCCGGTGACGAGCTGCACGGGGTGGCACTCGTCGGTGCCGTACGCGAACATCGCGATCGCCTGGGCGCCGCCCGCCGCGTACACCTCGTCCACGCCGAGCAGGGCGCAGGCGGCGAGGATGGTGGGGTGCGGCAGTCCGTCGAAGGCGGCCTGCGGCGGCGAGGAGACGGCGAGCGAGGAGACGCCCGCCTCCTGCGCGGGCACCACGTTCATGACGACCGACGAGGGGTAGACGGCGTTGCCGCCCGGCACGTACAGCCCCACGCGCTGGACGGGCACCCAGCGCTCGGTGACCGTGCCGCCGGGCACCACCTGGACGGTGTGGTCGGTGCGGCGCTGCGCGGCGTGCACCTTCCTGGCCCGCCGGATCGACTCCTCAAGGGCGGCCCTGACCTGCGGGTCGAGCTCTTCCAGGGCCCGTTCAATGGCCTCGCGCGGCACCCGTACGCGCTCGATGCGCACCCCGTCGAACCGCTCGGCGTACTCGATCAGTGCCGCGGTGCCACGATGATGCACGTCCTCGCAGATGGGCCGCACCTTCTCCAGGGCGGCCTCGACGTCGAGTTCGGCACGGGGCAACAGGTCGCGGTCGATGTCACCGGTGGCCCCAGGGGCACCGGCAGCAGCGCGCAGATCGAGTCGGGAGATCACGCGGACAATTGTCTCAGACGCCTCCCGAGCCGCGGCGCACCGTATCAATCGCTGATACCGGCCCAGCAAGTTGGCCCTGACCTGTGGTGTTCAACCGGTCACAGAGCGGGAATGGGGTCCGTACGGGCGTACGGGCCCGGCATCGGCCGCCACACCAGGGCGCACACCGGAGCGCACCGGAGCAACCGGAGCGCACGGACCGAGCACACCCTGCCGGCGAACCCGCTGCGCGAGCCCGGCGAGCACGCCCGTCGTCGCCGGACCGAGCCGATTCCACTGTGGCCCGGCCCACCCGAAACCGACCCGGAGGGGGAGAGACAGCAGTGACGCAACCACATGACGGGGACCCGCCCGACGGGCTGGGCCTCACTCCCGCCGAGTGGGGCATGTGGCAGGCGTTCCGTACGGGCAGCACCTTCGACCTGCGCTCCCCCAACCAGCACCGCAACGACCCGACCGGCCCGCACCCGTGGGGCCCCGAGCGCAGCGTGCGGGCCCGGGTGCTGGCGCTGCTGCTGTTGGAGCCGCCGCCGGCGCAGCCTGGCCGGGTCGCCGCGCTCAAGCTCAACGGCGCCTACATCACCGGCACCCTGGAGCTCGCGGGCGGCACCATCGAGCCCTTCGTCGAGCTGCGCAACTGCCGCTTCGAGCAGGAGATATTGCTGCCCGAGTCGCGGTTCACCACGCTGCGCCTGGTGGGCTGTGCGATACCCAGGATCGAGGCGGCCAGGCTGCACACCGAGGGCGATCTCCATCTGCCGCGCTGCACGGTGGCCCGCGGCATCCGGCTCACCGACGCGCACATCGGCACCGACCTGCTGCTCAACCAGTTGGTGGTGCGCAAGGACCGGAACGGCAGGTCGATCACCGCGGACGGGCTGAGCGTGGCCCAGGATCTCCAGGCCGAGCTCATCGAGTCGTACGGCGAGTTGACGATGCGCGGCGCGCAGATAGGCGTCTCGCTGAGCCTGCGCGGCAGCAAACTGCGCAATCCGCACGGCCGCCGGGCGCTCAACGCACCGCAGCTCAGCGTGGAGCGCACGGTGTACCTGACGCCGGCGGGCGTCACCGGATCGCCGTTCTCGACGGGGACGACGCCGCCGTACGGCACGCCGCTGGCCCCGGCCGGTGGGGTGCGCACCCAGCGCTTCGAGTGCGAGGGCGGGGTGCGGCTCGACGACGGCAGGTTCGGCGACGCCATCGACCTGGACCAGGCGCGCTTCACCATGGCGGGCGACCAGGAACTGTCGATGCGCCGGATTCAGACGCCGGAGCTGCGCTTCCTGTGCGAGCGCACGCAGGGCGGCCGGGTGGTGCTGTCCGGCGCGAAGGTGGTCAACCTGGTCGACAAGTCGACGAGCTGGCCGGGGCCCGGCGGCCTCGCGATGGCCGGCTTCAGCTACGAGTCGCTGATCCCGCGCGGCCACTTCCCGCTGGCCCGGCGCCTTGAGTGGGTGGCGGCGGCGACCCCGGAGTACGCGCCCGAGCCGTACGAAATGCTGGCCGCCGCGCTGCGGGACAGCGGCGAGGAGGAGTTCGCCCGAGTGGTGCTGCTGGCCAAGCAGCGCCGGCGGCGCGAGACGCTCCCGCTGGCCGGCAAGGCGTGGGGCTACCTCCAGGACTGGATGGTCGCCTACGGCTACCGGCCGGGGCGGGCGGCGGTGTGGATAGCCCTGCTGTGGGCGGTCGGCGCGGTCTTCTTCGCCCACCACCGCCCGGAGCCGATCAAGGACGGCGAGGGCCCGGAGTGGGACGCCACGCTGTACACGCTGGACGTGCTGTTACCGGTGATCGACCTCGGCCAGGCCAGCTACTGGACCACGCACGGGCCGGCCCAGTGGGTGACGGCGGTGCTGGTGCTCCTCGGTTGGGTGCTCGCGACGACGGTCGCGGCCGGCGCGTCCCGCCTGCTGCGGCGCAACTGATCGGCTGGCGCGGCGCGCCCTACCCGCTGACGCGCCGCGCCCGCTGCGGCGCGACCGACCGGCTGGCGTGTCCCGCCCTGCTGCGGCACAGCCAACCCGCTGGCGCCTCCCGTTCTGCTGCGGCGCACCTGGCCGGGCGGCGGGCCCGGCCGCGGGGGGGGGG
>NZ_JBEHZD010000243.1:0-11147 GCF_040240285.1 Streptomyces sp. HSW2009
CGGCCACCCCGAACCCGGCCACCTCCCGGCCGGAGGCCGATGCCCCGGCCCCAGCCACCCCCGCCGGCGGCGGGCCCCCCCCCCCCCCCCCGCTTTTGTGCAGGTCGCAGCCGTCGCCGTAGGAAAGCCGTCAATAGGGCGTACATGGCCGTATAGGAGCCGTCAACGGAGCGCTCAGAGTGCGCGGAGCGGGGTTTGCTCAAGAGGTCCGAACAGCTTCCGAACCCTCTAGGAGCTCACGATGGCCGACCTGGCCTTCGTCGTCGCCACGATCGCGGTCTTCGCCGTGGTGGCACTCGTCGCCAAGGGGGTGACGAAGCTATGACCGCCGAGAACGTCGTCGGACTGATCGTGGCCGTCGCCCTGCTGGGCTACCTGGTCCTCGCCCTCGTCTTCCCGGAGAGGTTCTGAGCTCGTCATGAGTCCTGTCCTCGCAGGGATACTCCAGGTCCTCGCCCTGGTCGGGGCGCTGGCCCTGGTGTACCGGCCGCTGGGTGACTACATGGCCGCCGTCTACGGCTCCAGCAGACACCTGCGGGTGGAGCGGTGGATCTACCGCTGCATCGGCGCCAACCCGTCGGCCGCCATGCGCTGGCCCGCCTACCTGCGCTCCGTGCTCGCCTTCTCGCTGGCCGGCGTCCTCTTCCTCTACCTGCTCCAGCGCGTCCAGGCCGGGCTGCCGCTCTCCCTCGGCTTCACCTCCATCTCCCCGCACCAGTCGTTCAACACCGCCGCCTCCTTCGTGGCCAACACCAACTGGCAGTCCTACTCGGGCGAGCAGTCCATGGGGCACCTGGTGCAGACCGGTGGGCTCGCGGTGCAGAACTTCGTGTCGGCGGCCGTCGGCATGGCCGTGGCCATCGCGCTGGTACGGGGCTTCGCCAGGTCACGTACCGGCGAACTCGGCAACTTCTGGGCCGACCTGGTACGCGGTCTGATCCGCATCCTGATCCCGATGGCGGTGATCGGCGCCGTGGTGCTGGTGGCCTGCGGGACCCTCCAGAACTTCGCCGGCATCCACCAGGTCGGCCTGTTCGACGGCGGCTCGCAGCAGATGAACGGCGGCGCGGTCGCCTCGCAGGAGGTGATCAAGGAGCTCGGCACCAACGGCGGCGGCTACTTCAACGCCAACTCCGCGCACCCCTTCGAGAACCCCAACGGCCTGTCCAACCTGTTCGAGATCTTCCTGATCCTGGTCATCCCGTTCTCGCTGACCCGTACCTTCGGCGTGCTGGTCGGCAGCGTGCGCCAGGGGTACGCGATCCTCGGCACGATGGGCCTGATCTGGCTCGGCTTCGTCGCCCTGATGATGTGGACCGAGTTCCACCACGGCGGCGCCGCGCTCCAGGAGGCCGGCGGGGCCATGGAGGGCAAGGAGACCAGGTTCGGCATCGGCGGCTCCGCGCTCTTCTCGGTGAGCACCACCCTCACCTCCACCGGCGCCGTCAACTCCTTCCACTCCTCCAACACCGCCTTCGGCGGCGGCCTGGACCTGCTCGGCATGATGCTCGGCGAGATCGCGCCCGGCGGCGTGGGCTCGGGCCTGTACGGCATGTTGGTGATGGCCGTGATCGCGGTGTTCATCGCGGGCCTGATGGTCGGCCGGACCCCGGAGTACCTGGGCAAGAAGATCGGCACCCGCGAGATCAAGTTCGCCGCCTGCTACATCCTGATCACCCCGACCCTCGTCCTCGGCTTCACCGCGCTGTCCATGGGCCTGTCCACGCCACCGGACTCGATCCTCAACGGCGCCGACGGCTCCGTACACGGCAGCGGTGCGCACGGCTTCTCCGAGGTGTTGTACGCCTTCACCTCGGGCGCCAACAACAACGGCTCGGCCTTCGCCGGCCTGAACGCCAACACGCAGTGGTACAACACCACGATCGGCCTGGCCATGCTGCTCGGCCGCTTCCTGCCGATGGTCTTCGTGCTGGCGCTGGCCGGCTCGCTGGCCGAGCAGCAGCCCGTACCCAAGACGGCGGGCACGCTCCGTACCGAGCAGCCGCTGTTCGCCGGACTCCTGGTCGGGGCGATCTTGATCATCACTGGGCTCACCTTCTTCCCGGCACTGGCCCTGGGACCGATGGCGGAGGGGCTGGCATGACCCGCGTAGGAACCACCACCGAGATACCCGAGGACCCCATGTCCACCTCAACCGCCACCCGCCCGCCGGACGGCGGGCCCGCGCAGCAGCCGACGGCGGCCGGCACAGGTCGGGTCGGCAGCGGGCTGTTCGACCCCGCGCAACTGCTGCGCTCGCTGCCCGACGCGGTCCGCAAGCTCGACCCGCGGGTGCAGGTCAAGGCGCCCGTCATGTGCGTGGTCGAGATCGGCTCGGTGGTCACCACCGTGCTGGCGGTCATCGACCCGGGCGACTGGTTCGGCTGGGCCATCGCCGGCTGGCTGTGGCTGACCGTGCTCTTCGCCAACCTGGCCGAGGCGGTCGCCGAGGGGCGCGGCAAGGCGCAGGCCGACACGTTGCGCAAGGCCAAGACCGACACCATCGCACGCCGGCTGGTGGCCCGCGGCGGCGAGGAGCGGGTGCCGGGCACCGACCTGCGCATCGGGGACCGGGTGGTCTGCGAGGCGGGCGAGATCATCCCCGGCGACGGAGACGTCGTCGAGGGCGTGGCATCGGTCGACGAGTCCGCCATCACCGGCGAGTCCGCCCCGGTCATCCGCGAGTCGGGCGGCGACCGCTCGGCCGTGACCGGCGGTACGAAGGTCCTCTCCGACCGCATCGTCATCAAGATCACCACCAAGCCCGGTGAGACCTTCATCGACCGGATGATCAACCTGGTGGAGGGCGCGGCCCGGCAGAAGACGCCGAACGAGATCGCGCTGAACATCCTGCTCGCCTCGCTCACCATCGTCTTCCTGCTGGCCGTCGTCACGCTGCAACCGTTCGCCGCGTACGCGGGAGCCAAGCAGGACATGGTCGTGCTGACCGCGCTGCTGGTCTGCCTCATCCCGACCACCATCGGGGCGCTGCTCTCGGCGATCGGCATCGCCGGCATGGACCGGCTGGTGCAGCGCAACGTGCTCGCCATGTCGGGGCGGGCGGTGGAGGCCGCGGGCGACGTGTCCACGCTGCTGCTCGACAAGACCGGCACCATCACCCTGGGCAACCGGCAGGCGGCGGAGTTCGTCCCGGTGGCAGGGGTGGGCGAGACCGAACTCGCGGACGCGGCGCAGCTCTCCTCGCTGGCCGACGAGACGCCCGAGGGCCGCTCGATCGTGGTGCTGGCCAAGGAGCGGTACGGGTTGCGGGCCCGGCACGAGGGGGAGCTCGGCCACGCCGTCTTCGTCCCCTTCACGGCGCAGACCCGGATGTCGGGCGTGGACCTGACCGGCGAGGACGGCGCGGTGCACATGGTCCGCAAGGGCGCCGCCGCGGCGGTCACCGCCTGGGTCGGCGAGCGCGGCGGCACGGTCACCGGCGACGCCAGGGAGAAGGTGGACGGCATCTCGGCCGCCGGCGGCACCCCGCTGCTGGTCGCCGTCGAGGACACCGACGGGCCGCGGGTGCTCGGCGTCATCCACCTCAAGGACGTCGTCAAGGAGGGCATGCGGGAACGGTTCGACGAGCTGCGCCGGATGGGCATCAAGACCGTCATGATCACCGGCGACAACCCGCTGACGGCGAAGGCCATCGCGGACGAGGCGGGCGTGGACGACTTCCTCGCCGAGGCCACGCCCGAGGACAAGATGGCGCTGATCAAGCGGGAGCAGGCGGGCGGCAAGCTGGTCGCGATGACCGGCGACGGCACCAACGACGCCCCGGCGCTGGCCCAGGCGGACGTGGGCGTGGCCATGAACACCGGCACCTCGGCCGCCAAGGAGGCCGGGAACATGGTGGACCTGGACTCCGACCCCACCAAGCTCATCGAGATCGTGGAGATCGGCAAGCAACTGCTGATCACCCGCGGCGCGTTGACCACCTTCTCCATCGCCAACGACGTCGCCAAGTACTTCGCGATCATCCCGGCGATGTTCGCCGGCGTCGCGGGCTACCAGGGCCTGGACACGCTCAACATCATGCGGCTCGCCTCACCGGAGTCCGCGATCCTCTCCGCGGTCATCTTCAACGCGCTGGTCATCATCGCCCTGGTGCCGCTCGCCCTGCGCGGCGTGCGCTACCGGCCGATGAGCGCGGACCGGATGCTCCGCCGCAACCTCGGCGTGTACGGGCTCGGCGGCCTCATCGCCCCGTTCATCGGCATCAAGATCATCGACCTGCTCCTCTCCCTCATCCCTGGCATCGGGTGACTCTCATGAACCAATCCGTACGCGGCATCGCCCGAGTGGCGACCGCCGGGCTGCGCGCCCTGCTGGTGCTGACCCTGGTGTGTGGGGTGATCTATCCGCTGGTGGTCACCGGCATCGCGCAGGCCCTCTTCCACGACAAGGCCAACGGGTCCGAGGTGAAGGACGACGGGCAGGTCGTCGGCTCCCGGCTGATCGGGCAGCACTTCGACCTGAAGGACGCCAAGGACAAGGACGGCAATCCGCTGCCGGACCCGAAGTGGTTCCAGCCGCGGCCGTCGGCTGCGGGGGCGAACGTCTACAACACCCGGTACTCGATCGTGGTCTCGGGCGCGTCCAACCTCGCGGCGGACAGCAAGGTGCTCAAGGAGACGGTCATCGCCCGCCGGAGCGCCGTCGCCGCGTTCAACGGCGTGCCGCAGAGCGAGGTCCCGGTGGACGCGCTCACCGCCTCGGGCTCCGGCATTGACCCGCACATCTCACCCGACTACGCGGACATCCAGGTGGCCCGGGTGGCCAGGGAGAACGGGCTGTCCCGCGCGGCCGTGCAGAAGCTGGTCGACCGGCACACCGACGGCCGCATCGCCGGGTTCCTGGGCGAGCCGCACGTCAACGTGTTGGAGCTGAACGTGGCGGTGCGCGACCTGGCCGCGGGGGAGCGGGGCGACTGAGCGGCTGTCCTTGCCCACGGAGTGAGCTGTGGGTCCTCGTTCACGGACCGGGCCGCGGACCCTCGCCCGGGGACTGAGCTGTGACACCTCGCTTGCGGGCCGGGCTGTGGCGCTTCGCTCATGGTCCGAGCGGTGGTACCTCGCTCACGGGGTGGGCCGCGCCGCCTCGCTCACGGTTCGACGGTGAGCACTTCGGCCACCGGGCGGCGGGGCGTGGCGCGGCCCGGTGGCCCGTAGCCCAGGCGCAGCACCATGTGCACCGTGCCCAGGTCCGACAGCGGGTCGCGGGCGGCCCAGCGCAGGTCCGGCCACTCCAACGGGTGCGAGGTCAGCGAGGTGGCCAGGCCGTCGGCGGTGGCCCGCCGCAGGACCCGGCCGAGCGCCTGGCCGGCCCGCAGCCAGTCGGCAGGGGTGTCCCCTGCCGTGCCGAGCAGGGCGAGTTGGGGCGCCGCCTCGAAGGTGGCGCTGCCCCGGCCCGGCACCTCCCGGTGGGCGGCGAAGTCGCGCACCGGGGCCCGGCCGTCGTGCTTGCGCGGGCCGTACGCGGAGGGCGGGACGCCCTCGGCGGCGGCCCGCTCGCCCGCGACCCGGGTCCAGCGGGCGGTTTCCTGTTCGGCCTGCTGGGCCTGCGGGTCCGCCGCGTACCCGGCGGTGCGGTCCTCCGCGTCGTGCACCAGCTCCAACAGGGCGTCCACGTGCCAGGCGTCCGGGAAGGTCAGCCGGGCGCCCTCCGCCGCGGCGGCCTCGACCAGGCCCGACCGCACCTCGGGCGGCACCACGTCCGCGGTGAACGGGTCGCGGCTGGTGTGCCGCCGGCGGATGGCCGGGTAGAGCGCGGCCAGCGCGCCGTCGGCGCCGCCCGCCCCCGTCACCCGCAGGTCGGCGACGTGCAGCGGCTGCGCCGGGTCGGGCAGCAGCGTGGTCGCCGTGGCCCAGCCGGCGTGCGCGAGCGCCACCCGCAGGACGCACAGCGCGGCCCCGCAGCCCAGGTGCTGGGCGCGGCCGTCGGGGTCGAGGTGCGGCATGGCCCGCTCCGGGTCGCGGCTCACCCGAAAGGTCCGCTCGGCGGTGCGGTAGGCGAAGCGCCAGGGCTGTGCGTTGTGCAGGGAAGGCGCCGTCGTGGCGTCCGCGACCACGTCGGCGACCAACTGCGCGGACAACTCCTGCGGCTGCTCCTGTGGCTGCGCTGCCATGGCGCTGCCCCTCCCGTACGGGGGAACCGGTGGCCCGACGCGCCCCGGCGCAGGACGCCGCGCAGCGCGCTCCCCTCCACCATAGGCAGGCTGGGCAGGCGCCGCGCTCCTGGCTGCGCCACCTGCGCCGCGCGGTGCCGCTCGCGCTGCGCTGTGCCAGGCTGGGAACGGCCGTAAGGGCTGGCCCAGGGCCCGTACGGTCTTTGGCCGGTTGGTTGCTGGGCTGGTTCGGCGCCCGGTGGAGGTCAGTGCCCGTAACCGCTGCCAGGTCGGCGGCGGGGCGCACCGCGGCGGTTGCTCGTACGAGGTCCGGGCGGAGGTGATCCGGCCGTGCGAGGTCCGCCCGTCCGCGGTCTGGCCGTACGGGGCCGGTCGTACGCGGCGAAGGGACAGAGATGGACATCGTGGCCTTCGGGGTCCTCGCTGACGAGCGGCCGTTGCTGGTGGAGGCGTTGCGCGGGGAGCACCGGGTGCGCTGCCTCGAAGCGTTTCTGAGCCCGGAGACGGTGGCGGTCGCCGAGGGGTACGAGATCGTCAGCAGCAGCGTGAACGACGTCCTGGACGCGTCCGTGCTCACCGCCCTGGCCGCCGGCGGCACCCGGTTGATCACCCAGCGGTCGACCGGCTACAACAACATCGACCTCGGCCGGGCCAGGGAGCTCGGGCTGACGGTGGCCCGGGTCGCGCACTACTCGCCGCACGCGGTGGCCGAGTTCGCGTGGGCGCTGGCGCTGGCCGTCAACCGCAGGACGGTGCGTGCGGTGAGCCGTACCAGGGAGTTCGACTTCCGGCTCACCGGGCTGATGGGCTGGGACTTCCACGGCCGCACCGCCGGCGTGGCGGGCACCGGCCAGATCGGCGAGGCGTTCGCGACCATCGCGCACGGCTTCGGGATGCGGCTGCTCGGCTGGGACGCGGCCGAGAACCCGCGGTGCCGCGCCCTCGGCATGACGTACGTGGACGAGGAGCGGCTGTTCGCCGAGTCCGACCTGATCAGCCTGCACGTCCCGCTGGTGCCCGAGACCCACCACCTGGTGGACGCCGCGGCGCTGGCCCGGATGAAGGACCGTGCCGTCCTGATCAACACCGGCCGCGGCGGGCTCATCGACACCGCGGCCCTGGTGGCCACCCTCAAGCGGGGCAGGCTCGACGGGGTGGGGCTCGACGTGTACGAGGAGGAGGCCGGCGTCTTCTACGTCGACCACTCCCTGGAGGCGATGTCCGACGACGTGCTGGCCCGGCTGATGTCCTTCCGCAACGTCCTGGTCACCTCCCACCAGGCGTACTTCACCCGGGACGCGGTCGGCCAGATCATCGAGGCCACCGCGCGCAACGTGGCCGACTACCTGGCCGGGCGGGCGAGCGAGAACGTACTGGTGGCCGTGTGACGCGAGCGGCGACGCCAAGCCGCTCAACCCGCCCGCAGCGCCGCCGCCGGGCACACCCCCACCCACCCGCAGCGATGCCGCACGGCGCACCCCACTCTCCGACGTACCGGCACGGCTACGCACGGTCACCCGCATCCAGACATTTCCGCAGCGCACAGGGCTGGACTGTGGCCCGTGGACGCGTACCGTAGCCGTCGGTGTGATCGGTTCGGGGACGGCCCGGGCCGGGAGGGGAGCGGCAGGCGATGAGCGAGCAGACGCTACAGCGGGCGGACATGGTGCGGGTCAGGGACCTGCGGCGGACCTACGGCAGCGGGCCGTCCGCCGTGCACGCGCTGCGCGGGATCTCCTTCGACGTGCCGCGCGGCGAACTCGTCGCGCTCAAGGGCCGCTCCGGCTCCGGCAAGACCACGCTGCTCAACCTGATCGGCGGCCTGGACACGCCGGACGACGGCCAGATCACCGTGGACGACACCGAGGTCGTCGGGCTCGGCGAGAGCGGACTGCTCCAGTTGCGACGGGACCGGATCGGCTTCGTCTTCCAGTCCTTCGGCCTGATCCCGATCCTCAGCGCCGCCGAGAACGTCGGCGTGCCGATGCGGCTGCGCAAGGCGCCGGCGGCCGAACGCGAGGAGCGGGTGGCGCTGCTGCTCTCCCTGGTGGGCCTCGCCGACCACGCGGAGCAGCGGCCGGGCGAGCTCTCCGGCGGGCAGCAGCAGCGGGTGGCCATCGCCCGCGCGCTCGCCAACCGCCCGGCGCTGCTGATCGCCGACGAGCCGACCGGCCAGTTGGACGCGGAGACCGGCTTCGCGGTGATGGAGCTGCTGCGCGCGGTGGTGCGCAGCGAGGGCGTCACCGCCCTGGTCGCCACCCACGACCCCAATCTGCTCGGCCTCGCCGACCGGGTCCTGGAACTGCGCGACGGCCACATCATCGAGGACAGCGAACAGGCCGCGGCCTGAGAGGCCCGAGCGCCGTTCGCGGCGGGGCCCGCGCGGGGGAGCGCGTCGGGCCGGCTGCCCCGCCCCGTGGGGCGGCCGGCCGCCGGCCGGGCCCGGCTCACCACACGTCGCCGTCGCGCCAGTCGCAGATCAGCTCGCCGGTCAGGTCCAGCGGGGCGGCCAGCGGTAGGACGAAGGTGCTGGCGTCGTCCTCGGCGGTGCGCTGCACGCCGGCGGGGGTGAGCGTCGACGTCCGGCCCCGCCACTGCTGCCAGCCGAGCTGCTGGTAGAAGACGTCGGCCCCGTCGGCCGCGGAGAGCGCCCCCACCTCGTATCCGCCGCGCAGCACCGGCGTCAGGGCCGACATCACGGCCGTGCCCTTGCCGACCCCCCGCCGGTCGGCGCGGACCGCGACGCCCTCCACGTAACCCGCGCGCAGCGCCCGCCCGCCGTGCAGCAGCCGGCGCTGCACCAGGGCCCCGTGCGCGATCAGCTCGCGCCCCTCCCACAGCAGGGCGTGCATGCCGCCCAGCGTGTGGTCCCAGTCGGTGTCGTCGAAGTCGCCGTCGAAGGCGTCGTCCAGCAGGGTGCGCACGGCCGCCAGCGCCGTCGCGTCGAGCCCGGAGGTGTGGGCGAGGAGTACCTCAGTCATACGGGCGATGCTCGCAGGGCGCGGCCCGTCCGTCGCCCCCTTTACCGGCCGCCGGCGGACGGCCGCACTCCGGCGGCACCCCGGCCCGCACCCGGCGGCTCCCCCTCGGCCGCACCCCGGTGGCGCCCGGCGGACGCGCGATGGATGCGCGGCGAGTGCGCGGCAGCACCCAGCAGCGCGGCGCGGCCCGCTCCGCGTCCGGCGTCAGAGCCGTGTCAAGACGACCGCAGCCGTCGATGGTCACGTCATTTGTCCGATTCCGTGGTCGTAGAGTCGACAGCGGCGTAGGCACCACACGCAGCACGAAAGACAATGGGGACATGGCACGCGGCAAGCTTCGGATCTACCTCGGCGCGGCACCGGGCGTGGGCAAGACGTACGCGATGCTCTCCGAGGGACACCGGCGCGTCGAGCGCGGCACCGACCTGGTGGTCGGCTTCGTCGAGCACCACGGCCGGCCGCGCACCGAGGTGATGCTGCACGGCTTGGAGGCGGTACCGCGTCGTGAGCTCGACTACCGGGACACCACGTTCACCGAGATGGACGTGGACGCCGTGCTCGCCAGACGGCCCGCCGTCGCGCTGGTGGACGAACTCGCGCACACCAACGTGCCGGGCTCCCGCAACGCCAAGCGCTGGCAGGACGTCGAAGAGCTGCTCAAGGCCGGCATCGACGTGGTCTCCGCCGTCAACATCCAGCACCTGGAATCGCTGGGCGACGTGGTCGAGTCGATAACGGGCGTGCGGCAGCGCGAGACCGTGCCCGACGAGGTGGTCCGCCGGGCCGACCAGATCGAACTGGTCGACATGTCGCCCCAGGCGCTGCGCCGCCGCATGGCGCACGGCAACATCTACGCCCCCGACAAGGTCAACGCGGCCCTGTCCAACTACTTCCGCCCCGGCAATCTGACCGCCCTGCGCGAACTGGCCCTGCTGTGGACCGCGGACCGGGTCGACGAGTACCTCCAGCAGTACCGCTCCGAGCACCGCATCCGCTCCACCTGGCAGGCGCGCGAGCGCATCGTGGTCGGCCTGACCGGCGGGCCCGAGGGCCGCACCCTGATCCGCCGGGCCTCGCGGATGGCGGCCAAGGGCTCGGGCAGCGAGGTGCTCGCCGTCTACATCGCCCGCAGCGACGGGCTCACCTCCGCATCGCCCAAGGAGCTGGCCGTCCAGCGGACCCTGGTCGAAGACCTCGGCGGCACCTACCACCACGTCGTCGGCGAGGACATCCCCGGTGCCCTCCTGGAATTCGCCCGCGGCGTCAACGCCACCCAGATCGTCCTCGGCTCCAGCCGGCGCAAGACCTGGCAGTACGTGTTCGGCCCCGGCGTCGGCGCCACCGTGGCCCGCGAGTCGGGGCCCGACCTGGACGTGCACATCGTCACCCACGACGAGGTGGCCAAGGGGCGCGGCCTGCCGGTCGCCCGCGCGGCACGGCTGGGCCGGACCCGGATCATCGCCGGCTGGCTGGTCGGGGTCGGCTGCCCGGCGCTGCTGACGCTGCTGCTCACCGCCTTGCACGAGGGGCCCGGGCTCGCCAACGACGTGCTGCTCTTCCTCTTCCTGACCGTGGTCTCGGCGCTGCTCGGCGGGCTGCTGCCGGCGCTGGCCTCGGCCGCGGTCGGCTCGATGCTGCTGAACTACTACTTCACGCCGCCGACCCACACCCTGACCGTGCAGGACCCGCAGAACATCGTGGCCATCGTGATCTTCTTCGCGGTGGCCGTGGCGGTGGCCTCGGTGGTGGACCTGGCGGCCCGCCGTACCCACCAGGCGGCCAGGCTGCGGGCCGAGTCCGAGATCCTCTCCTTCCTCGCCGGCAGCGTGCTGCGCGGCGAGACCAGCCTGGAGGCGCTGCTCGAACGGGTCAGGGAGACCTTCGGCATGGAGTCGGTGGCGCTCCTTGAGCGGGAGAGCGACACCAGCCCGTGGACCTGCGTGGGCAGCGCCACGGCGCCCCAGGGGCTGTCGGGGACCGTGCCCCCCCCCGCCAACGCGGGGGCCGGGGGGGGCGGCCCGCCCGGGGGGGGCCCC
>NZ_JBEHZD010000244.1:0-11132 GCF_040240285.1 Streptomyces sp. HSW2009
CCCCGGGGGGGGGCGGGCGCGCTCCGGGGGCCGGGCGCGCCCCCCGCGGGCGGCCCCCCGCGGGGGGGGGCGGGGCGGTCGCCGCCAGCTACGACTCCGGCGGCGGCGACGGGGACGTGGAACCCGTCGAGTTCACCCTGCTCGGCACCCAGTTCGGCCAGCTCACCATCGCCGTGCTCGGGGCGCTGGCCACCGCGGGGGAGTACGCGTCCGGCCTGATCAGAGCCACCCTCACGGCTGTACCGCGGCGCCGGCCGGTGCTGTGGGCCAAGGCGGTCGTCTTCGGCGGCGTCTCCCTCGCGGTCCTGCTCGTGACCGTCTTCCTCACCTTCCCGCTCGCCCAACTCTTCCTGTCGGGGACGGACCGCGCGGCCGGCTTCGGCGACCCGGGCGTGCCCCGCGCGCTGTGCGGCGCGGCGCTCGGCATCGCCCTGCACGGCCTGCTGTGCCTGGGCCTCGGCGCCCTGCTGCGCAGCGTCCCGGCGGCGATCGGCGCGTACATCGGGGCGGTGTTGGTGCTGCCCGAGGTGGTGGGCATGGTGCCGTACGACGGGGTCGACGACGTGGTCGCCTGTCTGCCGAGCCAGGCCGCGCACGCGCTGCTGCTCGTGGACCCGGGCCCGGACCTGCTGACCCCCGGCCCGGCGCTGCTCGCCCTGTGCTGCTGGGTGGCGGCCACGCTGGTCGCCGCGGCGCTGCTGCTGGGGCGCCGCGACGTGTGAGGGCGGACGGCGGGGACGGGTGTGCGGGTGCGGGAGGCGGGTGTGACGTACGCGTGGGGTGGGGCGTACGGGCACGGTGTTACGGGCACGGCGTACGCGTACGGGGGTTGCGTACGCCGTGTCGGGGGCGGGGCGGCGGCCGGACCGGTTCCGCCGGGGGGGCCGGCACCCCGGCACCCCGCTGCCCCGTCACCCTGCCGCCCCCGCCGCCCCGTTGCCCCGGGCACGCGGGCGGCAGGATGGGGGCGTGCGGAGATTGCGGGGCGCGCGCCAGCGGCACGAGATGCGCCGGGCAACCGGGGCGGCACCGGGAGCGGGAGGGGACGCAGGGGATGAGCGTGCTGGGTGGGGCGCAGGAGTGGACGCCGGGTGGCCCGTACCCGATCCGGCTGGTGCACCGGGTCGTGCAGGGGGTGCGCGCCGTGGACGCCGCCCGTCCGGCGCTGTGGGACGCGCTGCTGACGGCGGTGTTCGGGCTCGGCGCCTGCGTGGACGTGGGCGGCGGCAACTGGCGGCACATCGCGCACTCCGACACGGTGCCGGTGGCGCTCGTCGCGGCCCTGGCGGCGGGGTTCGTACTGGCCCTGTGGTGGCACCGCAGGCGCCCGCTGGCCGCGTTCGTCGCCATGGCGGTGCTCGGGCTGGTGGACGCGTGGGTGGGGACGCGGCTCCAGGTCGGCCAGTTGGGGCAGTTGGTCGTGCTCTTCCACGTGGCGCTGCGGCTGCCGGGGCGGGCCCTGACGGTCGCGGGCGCGCTGGTCGTCGTCCAGTCGGCGGTCGGCGCGACGCGCTGGCCCACCGGCGACTGGGGGCAGGCGTTCCTCCCCACCGTCACCGCCGGCCTGGTGGCGGCGCTGCTCGGCAGCGTGGTGCGCAGCCGCCGCGACTACACGGCCGCACTCGTGGAGCGGGCCCGCCAACTCGAAGTGGAACGCGACCAACAGGCACAACTGGCCGCCGCGGCCGAACGCACCCGCATTGCGCGCGAGATGCACGACATCATCGGACACCACCTGTCGGTCATCACCGGCCTCGCGGACGGCGGTTCGTACGCGGCGCACAAACGCCCCGAGCGAGCGGCACAGGCACTGGCGGCGATCGGCGCCACCAGCCGGCAGGCGCTGGACGAACTGCGCAGGCTGCTCGGCGTCCTCCGCGACGACCACGCCGACCCACCACCGGGCCCGGAACTCGGCCCCCAACCCACCCTCGCCGACCTCGGCGCACTCATCGACCGGGTACGCGCCGCCGGCCTGCCCGTACGCCTCACCGAACACGGCACGCCGGCGCCGGGCCCGCCCGGCCGCGAACTGACGGTCTACCGGGTCGTCCAGGAGGCCCTGACCAACACCCTCAAACACGCCGGCCCCCGCGCCACGGCCACGGTCGAGGTGCACCACGCGCCGCGCGCGCTGTCCGTGACGGTCACGGATGCGGGTCGCACGTCTAGCCGTACGTCCATGGGCACGGGCACGGGCACGGGCACGAGTACGCGCGCGGGCGCGGATACGGCCGCGGGCCGTACGGATCTGGTTCGTACGCGTACGGGGCCGGGTACGCGCGCGGGCGCGGGCAGGGACGCGCAGACGGGCACGGACCCGGGCAGGGTGACGCGCGCGGGCGCGGGTACCGGGCCGGACGCCGTACGGGGCGGCAACCCACCCGACCCGTACGACCCACCGAGCCCGTCCGACGGCGCACCCGCCGCACCCCACCCGGGCCGCGGCCTGCGGGGCTTGCGGGAGCGGGCCGCGCTCTACGACGGCACCCTGACGGCCGGCCCGGGCCCGGCCGGCGGCGGGACCGTACGCCTCGAACTCCCCACCCCGGGCACCACCCCACCACCCACAGCAGCCACTCCACTTCCCGAACCGACCCACCCAACCAAGCCACTCCCGCCGGGGCCGCCGGGCGGTTCTCCGCGGGGATCGGGGGCCGCGTCATGACCACCGTCCTCATCGTGGACGACCAGCCGCTCCAGCGGCTCGGCTTCCGGATGCTGTTGGAGAGCCAGGACGACGTGGTGGTGCTGGGGGAGGCGGACAACGGCGCGGCGGCCGTCCGCAGGGCCGCCGAGCTGCGCCCCGACGTGGTCCTGATGGACGTCCGGATGCCGGGCATGGACGGCGTGGAGGCCACCCGCCGCATCGTCGCCTCGGGCGACCGCAGCCGGGTGCTGATCCTCACCACGTTCGACCTGGACGAGTACGCGTACGCCGGGCTGCGCGCCGGGGCCAGCGGCTTCCTGGTCAAGGACGCCCAGCCGGAGGAGCTGCTGGCCGGCATCCGGGCGGTGGCCGGCGGCGATGCGGTGGTCGCCCCCGGTCTGACCCGCCGGCTGCTCGACGCGTACGCGGAGCGGCTGCCGGCCCCGGGCGGCGACGGGCCGGGCGCGGACGGCGGGCCCGATCCGCGGCTGGCCGCCCTCACCGAGCGGGAGCGGGAGATCCTGACGGTGGTCGGCAGGGGCTGGTCCAACGCCGAGATCAGCAGCCGGCTACGGCTCGCGGAGTCCACCGTGAAGACGCACATCGGCCGCATCCTGGCCAAGACGGGCGCCCGCGACCGGGTGCAGGCGGTGATCCTGGCGTACGACACGCGCCTGGTCCACCCGGCGCCGTAGGGGCCCGCCGGGCCGGCCCCTACACCCGCGGGCGCCCCAGCGCGCGGTACGTCCAGCCGGCCTTGCGCCACAGCTCGGGGTCGAGCGCGTTGCGGCCGTCCAGGACGCGGCGCTCGTCCACGACGCTGCCGAGTTCGGCCGGGTCCAGGTCGCGGAACTCGCGCCACTCCGTCAGGTGCAGCACCACGTGCGCCCCGCGCGCCGCCTCCAGGGCGCTCGGCGCGTACCGCAGGGTCGGGAAGAGGACGCTCGCGTTCTCCATCCCCTTCGGGTCGAAGACCGTGACCTGCGCCCCCTGGAGGTGGATCTGCCCGGCCACGTTGAGCGCCGGCGAGTCCCGTACGTCGTCCGAGTCGGGCTTGAACGCGGCCCCGAGCACCGCGACCCGCTTGCCGAGGAAGGAGCCGCCGACGGCCTCCCTGGCCAGTTCGACCATGTGGCTGCGGCGGCGCATGTTGATCGAGTCGACCTCGCGCAGGAAGGTCAGCGCCTGGTCGGCGCCGAGCTCGCCGGCGCGGGCCATGAAGGCGCGGATGTCCTTCGGCAGACAGCCGCCGCCGAAGCCGATCCCGGCCCGCAGGAACTTCCTTCCGATGCGCTCGTCGTAGCCGATCGCCTCGGCCAGCTTCACCACGTCGCCGTCGGCGGCCTCGCAGACCTCGGCCATCGCGTTGATGAAGGAGATCTTGGTGGCGAGGAAGGAGTTGGCGGAGGTCTTGACCAGCTCGGCGGTCGGGAAGTCGGTCACCACGAACGGCGACCCCGCGGCGATCGGCGTCGCGTACACCTCGCGCCGCACCCGCTCGGCGCGCTCGCTGGTGACGCCGCCGACGATCCGGTCCGGGTGCAGGGTGTCGTCGACGGCGAACCCCTCGCGCAGGAACTCCGGGTTCCAGGCCAGCTCGGCGTCGGCCCCGACCGGCGCCAACTCGCGCAGCAGCGTGGCGAGTCGGGCCGCGCTGCCGACCGGCACGGTGGACTTGCCGACCACCAGCGCCGGCCGGTGCAGCAGCGGCGCCAGCGTCTCGAAGGCGCTGTCGACGAAGCGCATGTCGCAGGCGTACTCGCCCTGCTTCTGCGGCGTGTTGACGCAGACGAAGTGCACATCACCGAAGTCGGCGACCTCCTGGTAGGAGGTGGTGAAGCGGAGCCGCCCCGAGGAGCCGGGCAGCCCGGCGACGTGCTGGCGCAGCAGCTCTTCGAGCCCCGGCTCGTACATCGGCACCCGGCCGCTGGAGAGGAGCTCCACCTTCTCCGGCACGACGTCGAGACCCAGCACGTCGAACCCGAGCTCGGCCATGGCCGCGGCGTGCGTCGCGCCCAGATATCCGGTGCCGATCACAGTGATCTTGGGGGCCATGCGGAGCTCCATCGTGCGGTGGCTGGGTGCGGGGTGCGGGCTGCGGTGCCCGAGCATAGTCGGGGGCTTGACCGGGCAATCGGGCTGCTGTCGGCTAAGTCACGTACCCCGACCTGGGCCCCACCCCTAAGATTGGGTTACTTAACGGTTATTAACGCTCGGGTATGCATACTCAGGGAGTGAGGACGCCGTGGCCTCCGCGGAGAAGAACACTGTCGGATTCGACCTCTACCGCCCGGCCGAGGAGCACGACATGCTCCGCGAGTCGGTGCGCGCCCTCGCCGAGGCGAAGATCGCCCCCTTCGCGGCCGAGGTCGACGAGGAGGGCCGCTTCCCGCAGGAGGCGCTGGACGCGCTGGTCGCCAACGACCTGCACGCGGTGCACGTCCCCGAGTCGTACGGCGGCGCCGGGGCGGACGCCCTCGCCACGGTCATCGTCATCGAGGAAGTGGCCCGCGTCTGCGCGTCCTCCTCGCTGATCCCGGCCGTCAACAAGCTCGGCTCGCTCCCGGTCATCCTCTCCGGCTCCGAGGAGCTGAAGAAGAAGTACCTGGCGCCGCTGGCCAAGGGCGACGCGATGTTCTCGTACTGTCTCTCCGAGCCGGACGCCGGCTCGGACGCGGCCGGCATGAAGACCAAGGCGGTGCGCGACGGCGACTTCTACGTCCTGAACGGCGTGAAGCGCTGGATCACCAACGCGGGCGTCTCCGACTACTACACGGTGATGGCCGTCACCGACCCGGAGAAGCGCTCGAAGGGCATCTCGGCGTTCGTCGTCGAGAAGGGCGACGAGGGCGTCTCCTTCGGCGCCCCCGAGAAGAAGCTCGGCATCAAGGGCTCGCCCACCCGCGAGGTCTACTTCGACAACGTCCGCATCCCCGCGGACCGCCTGCTCGGCCCCGAGGGCACCGGCTTCGCCACGGCGATGAAGACCCTCGACCACACCCGCATCACCATCGCCGCCCAGGCCCTCGGCATCGCGCAGGGCGCGCTGGACTACGCCAAGGGGTACGTCAAGGAGCGCAAGCAGTTCGGCAAGCCCATCGGCGACTTCCAGGGCGTGCAGTTCATGCTGGCCGACATGGCAATGAAGCTGGAGGCGGCCCGCCAGCTCACGTACGCGGCGGCGGCCAAGTCCGAGCGCATCGCGGCCGGCGGCCCCGACGAAGACCTCACGTTCTTCGGCGCCGCAGCCAAGTGCTACGCCTCCGACGCGGCCATGGAGATCACCACGGACGCGGTCCAACTCCTCGGCGGCTACGGCTACACGCGCGACTACCCGGTGGAGCGGATGATGCGCGATGCCAAGATCACGCAGATTTATGAGGGCACGAACCAGGTCCAGCGGATCGTGATGGCGCGCAATCTGCCGTAGTGGGGTTTGCGGGTCGGTGGTTGTTCGCGGGCCGCGGGCCCGCGGATTGTGGCTTGCGGCAATCCGCGCCTCCCGCACCCGCGCGAACGTGACGCTCCCATGCTTATGAGGACCCCCGGTACGAGGCCCCTTGGAATTCGCCTCGGTGTCGGGGGTCTTTCGTATGAGCACTGCCGGGCGGGCGGTTGCCCGGGACGCGCGGGTCATGCCCTCTTCAGGGGGCAGGGGAGTTCAGGTCTGGTGCGGTTGGGTGAGCAACTGACCAGGGCGAGGGAGAGGAATGTGGGGCGTTCGAGGTAGAAGCCGTGGGAGAGGTCCGCGCCGGTTGTGAGGCGTTCGGTGGCGGAGCCGATCAGTGCTGTCAGCCGGGTGGTGCCGCGGTCGGTTGCGGAGTCGAATCGGGAGGCGTAGGCGGTGAGCTGTGCCCTGAGCCAGTGTGTGGCTTCTTCCGGGTCCTCCCAGGTGGCGCGTACGAGTTTGCTGGGTTTGATGAGCCAGTAGGCCGTTTCGAGTGGTGGGAGGTCTACTACGGGGAAGGCGGCGTGGACGTCTCTGTGTCGTTGGATCAGTTCTGGTCTGCTGTCTGGCGGGGGCGGGTCGGGGTGCGGGGGCCGTCTTAGTGCTTCGTCGTCGAAGCGTTGTTTGGGTCCGGTCCAGAGGTAGCCGTGGTGGTGCAACTGCTGTCCCGTTGGGTGCGGGGGATACGGAACCGGCCCTGCCCTGGCCCTTCGGGGGCCGGTCCGGGGCGGGGCCGGTCGGGCGTGGAGAGCGATCGTCAGGCGGAGAGGGTGAAGCGGGCGGGGTCGATGCCGGCTGCGTTGAGTTCGGTGGTGGTGAACCTCAAGGGTTCCGCGCCGGGTCGCTTGCTGTCGCCCAACGCCCATGCGTCGGGACCGATCTGCGCGAGCGTCACGCAGGATTCGCCGTCGGGATGGGTGTTGCCACCGCATGCCTTGTTGAAGGTGACGGAGGTTGAGAGGGGGAGGGAGTACAGGTCGGTTCCGGGCATGGGCGTGCCTTTCCTGTCGGGCCAGCGGTGTGGCCGGTTCGGAAGGAGGTGCCATCCGGCCGGGGAACTCCCCCTCAGCCGGCGTGAAGCCATCGTTCGCCCAGCCGATGCCGCAGATCCACGAACTTGCACGAGTTTGCACGCCTACTAGCGCCTCCCGACGTGGGGTTGACGCCGTTTCCCCAGTTAAAAGATGCTGATGCAAGCCCAAGCAAGTACCTAACCCAGGGAGCCTGCCATGGCCGTCGAGTTTGTTGGAATCGACCCTGACACCGACCGGGACCACTGCCCGACCGTGTGGGCGGATGGGGAAGCTCAGGAGGTCTTGTTCCAGGGGTGGAAGCCGACCCCCGCGACTCAGGCACAGTGCGAGCAGACCAGCCCTGCGAACGGTCGAGTGCCCGACAGCGAGGCCATCGTCAGGATTCCGGCCCGGATGATTCCGATGATCAGGGAGGCGTGTGATGCCGTCGAACGTGCCCAGCTTCGCTGAGTTGCTCGGCCAGTGCGTGCGGTCCGCCGTGCACCTGGAGCTGCGCGACTCGTACGCCGCCACGGACCGGTTCGAAGCGTGGCGGCGAGGGGACCGGATCGACTGGGAGGACCGTGCGTCCTGGTGGCACCCGTACGACCAGTTGATCGCTGACTCCATCGCGCGGGGCGTGGTGATTCGCAGGGCGCGTGTGGTCTCAGAGCCCGTATCGGAGTACATCCGCTGGGAGCACTACGTGACGCACGCCAACGTCACGGCGGGCGAACAGGTCCGCTGGCTGCCCCGCCGCCGGGCCACGGCCATCCCGCTACCGGGCAACGACTTCTGGCTGTTCGACGACGCGTTGCTCAGGGTCCACCACTTCTCGGGCGACGGCGCCGTGGTGGAGGACGAGCTCACGGCCGACCCCGAGGCGGTGAAGCTGTGCTCCGCCGCGTTCGAGACGGTGTGGGAGCGAGCGATCCCGCACGAGCGGTACGCGGTCTGACGAAAGCCAGCTCCATGCCCGTGCACCCCTCCTCACGCGTGCAGAAGGCCCGCGAAGCCCTGGCAGGCCACCTGCGCGAGATTCGGCAGGACGCCGGAATCAGCGGGCGGGAGCTGGCCATCCGGTGCCGCTGGTCAGAGTCGAAGTCGTCGCGGATCGAGAATGCCAAGACGCCTCCATCCGATGCCGACATTCGAGCATGGTGCAGGGCCTGCGCCGTTGAGGACCAGGCCCCCGACCTGATCGCGGCCAACAGGCAGTCCACTGAAGCACACGTGGAATGGAAGCGGCTTCAGCGGACTGGCCTCCGGCGCCTGCAAGAGAGCACCGGTGACCTGTACCAACGAACCACGACCTTCCGCGTCTACGTATCCGACGTGATCCCGGGCTTCCTTCAGACAGCCGGTTACGCCTCTGCCCTGCTGTCATCCATCGCGGACTTCCGAGGGACACCGGACGACGTGAGCGAGGCCGTCGCCGCCCGGATGCGGCGTAACGAGGTGCTAAACAACGGTGGGCGCCGGTTCTCCTTCGTACTGGAGGAGTCGGTATTGCGATACCGGCTGTGCACTGCTGAAACCATGGCGGCGCAACTTGGCCACCTGCTTGGCGTCATGGAACTCCAGAACGTTGCTATAGGCATCGTTCCGTTCTCCGGGCAGCGGGCCGTGTGGCCCATGCCGACCTTCACGATCTTCAACGGCAAGAGGGTGCACGCCGATACCCTCGATGCCGCCTCC
The DNA here is from genome assembly GCF_040240285.1 of Streptomyces sp. HSW2009. Taxonomy (NCBI): domain Bacteria; kingdom Bacillati; phylum Actinomycetota; class Actinomycetes; order Kitasatosporales; family Streptomycetaceae; genus Streptomyces; species Streptomyces sp. HSW2009. The sequence goes on from NZ_JBEHZD010000244.1 coordinate 8,810, forward strand.
ACGCTCACGCAGCCGAGCCAGGTCGAGTTGTATGCGCGAGCCTTTGAGCGCCTCTCGCAGCAGGCTGTATGGGGAGCGGCGGCCCGCTCCCTCATCGCGGACGCGGTGACAACCCTGCGCTGACCGGCGACGGCGATCCCGCACGCGCAGTACGCGGTCTGACGAAAGCCAGCTCCCCCCACCCACAACACAAGCCGCAAGGGCCCGGGCCCCTCCCGGCCGCTCGCAAGGAAGGGTCCGGGCGCTGGGGGGCTAGATGAGTGAGTCCGATGTCTTCAGTGGTCGTAGGCGATCAGTGATCGTTTGGTTGGGGCGTTGGTGGTCCAGTTGTGCCAGATGGCGGTGGCGAGGGCGAGGAGTCGTTGTCTGGTGCGGGCGAAGACTGCGGCCGGGGTTCTGCCGCCGTGGTGTTCGAGGCTGAGTTGGCCTTTGAGGGTGTCGATGACGGCTTCGATCCATTGCCGGACCCGGGCGATCTTGCCGTGCCGGGCTGGTTCGTCCTTGCGGTCCGGCCGCACGAGATGGGCTCCGAGGCGCTCGCTGACGAAGGTCTCGAACTCCTTCCCGGCGAAGCCCTTGTCCGCCAGGATCACCTGTCCCTGGCGGACAAGGTGGTGGTCGCGTTCCAGCAGCGCGGCCATCACCTCCCGTTCGCCGATCTTGGGGTTGGCCAGGCACCAGGTGACGGGCATGCCCTCTGTGGTGGTGACCAGGTAGAGGCGGAATCCCCAGAAGAAGCGGGAGTGGCTGCGGCAGTAGCCGTAGCCACAGTGCCCGGCCAGATTGGAGCGTTTGACGGTCTCGCGGGAGGCCGCGCAGGGCAGTGGGGTGGAGTCGATCAGCCGCAGGTCCTCGTGCCAGGTTGGGACCTGCCGGGCCAGTGCCTCGATTACGCGGCTGATCAACGGACCTGCGGCGTTGAGGCGCTTGTTGTAGGCGGACTGCTGGGGCAGGTAGTGGAAGAGGTGCCCCAGCCGGGCGTGTGCGAAGCGGATCCAGTGCCGGGCCGAGGGGAAGCCGAGCAGGGCTTGGGCGACGGCCAGGCACAGCAGTTCGGCGTCTGTCAGTTTCGGGGGTCGCCCGATCCTGCGACAAGGCGCCACGTGGTCGTCGATGAACACGTACAGTGCCGTCAGAAGGGCGTCCAGGTTTGTCTTCACACACTGACCAACGGGCGCCCTTCGCCATGGTCGCGACCAGCACAGACATCGGACTCATTCATCTAGCGGTCGGAGCCGTCCTGGCGCTTGTCCATCTGGTCGCTGAGCCGCTGCTGGGCCGAGTCGATCTTGTCGCTGTACTTGCCGCCCGTCTTGCGGTCCACGGCGTCGCCGGCCTTGTCGATGCCCTTGCGCGCGGTGTCCTCGTGCCCCTTGAGCATGCTCTTCAGCTTGTCGAGCATGGACATGGCGTCCTCCTTGCCGAACTGGCTCTGCTCTCCCCTCCAGGTTCCTCGCATCTCTCCCGCCTCGCATCCGGACCCGTACCGCCCCCGCCGCAGCGGTCCGTAACGGGCTCGCTACGCTGTGCGGGACCGCGCGGGGGGCGGCCCCGTACGGCGCGTCGTCAGGGGAGGGCGTAGATGGCCGTGCGCAAGGAGATGGTGCTGGAGCAGGTGGCCGCGGCGGTGGCGCGGGACCGGCCGGGGGACCCACCGGTGGTGACGGTGCACGCCGTGTCCGGGCCGTCGCCGCTGTGGATGCCGCTGCTCGGCTTCTTCCTGCTGTTCCGGGTCAAGTACTACTTCCTCACCGTCACCCAGCAGGGCGTGGTGATCCACCGGGTGGTCAAGCTCACCGGCCGGCCCGCCGAGGCCGTCGTCAGCCTGCCGCAGGAGCACGTACGGCCGCTCATCAGCCAGGTGCAGTACGGCACGCCCTGGAACAACTTCCGGCTGCACTTCCCGGGCGAACGCCGTCCCACCCGCCTCAACGTCGCCCGCGTCTGGCGTCCCGAACTCGAACAGTTGCTGCATGTCATGGGCGTCGTCCCGGCCCCGCACTGATCTGCCCCGGGTCCGCGGCCGGGTCCGGGTCCGCGACCGGTGCCCGCTGCCGGGTCCCAGCACCGCGAGTGCCGGGCGCCAGCACCGCGAGCCGTGCCCGGGCCCGGAGCACGCACACCCCGTACGTACATCCCGTACGTACATCCCGTACGTACATCCCGTACGTACATCCCGGACATACACCCCGTACGCACACGACCGCGGGGCCCCCCCGGGGGGGCCCCCCCGGGGCCCCCCCCCCCCCGCGCGGCCGGACAGCACGGGGGCCCGGCCCCCGCCCCCCGGGGGACAATGGGGGGAACCGGGCCCGGGACGGGG
>NZ_JBEHZD010000245.1:0-11099 GCF_040240285.1 Streptomyces sp. HSW2009
CCCCCCCCCCCCCCCCCCCCCCCCCCCCCCCCCCCCCCCCCCCCCCCCCCCCCCCCCGCGGGGCCCCCCGCGACGGCGGTCCGGTGCGCAGGGAGTACACGGTGCGATGTGGGGGCAGGTGGTGTGCCGGCGGTTGATGCGCAGGGGGTGCGCGGTGCGACGTGGATGCGGTGCGCGCGGGGGTACGCGGTGCAGGCGCCAGGTTGGCGGACGTCGGGCGGTACGGCACAGCGGAGCCATCGAGCGACCCCAACTACCAGCGCCCAGCGCCGAGTTCGACCGGCCGGAAGGTCGGCCGCCCCGGCCGGGCGCGGCGGGTGCGGAGCGCCGCGGTGCAGGGGCCCCGGGCACGGCGCGGGCCTGCGGGTTGGCGGCGCGGGGCGGACCGGCCTGAACCGGTGGGCGCGCCTCGCTGAGAGCTGAAGGCGATGCTCCCCCAGGGCTGCGGCCGGGGGCGGGGGAAGCCGTAGGCTGGGGCCGCACGCAATGGAACTGGAACCGGCGGGGTCACCCGACCACCCCGGTCGGAAGGAGGCGCTGGGTGATCGAGCTTGAGGGGGTTCCCGAGCTGATCGACCCGGTCATGATCTGTGCCTTCGAGGGCTGGAACGACGCCGGAGACGCCGCCTCCACCGCGGTCGGGCACCTGGACCGGGAGTGGAAGGGCGAGGTGTTCGCGGCGCTGGACGCCGAGGACTATTACGACTTCCAGGTCAACCGGCCCACCGTGTGGCTGGACGGCGGGGTGCGCAAGGTCACCTGGCCGACCACCCGGCTCTCGGTGGTGCGGACCAGTGGCGACAAGCCGCGCGACCTCGTCCTGGTGCGGGGCATCGAGCCGAGCATGCGCTGGCGTTCGTTCTGCAACGAGCTCCTGGGCTTCGCGCACGAGCTGGGCGTGGAGATGGTCGTGGTGCTCGGAGCGCTGCTCGGCGACACCCCGCACACCCGGCCGGTGCCGGTCAGCGGCGTGACCTCGGACCCGGATCTGGCCCGCAGCCTCGACCTGGAGGAGTCCCGGTACGAGGGGCCGACCGGCATCGTCGGCATCCTCCAGGAGTCGTGCACGCACGCCGGCGTCCCCGCGGTGAGCCTGTGGGCCGCGGTGCCGCACTACGTCTCGCAGCCGCCCAACCCGAAGGCCACCCTGGCCCTGCTCAACCGGCTCGAAGACCTGCTGGAGCTGCGCATTCCGCTCGGCGAGCTGCCGGAGGACGCGCGGGCCTGGCAACTGGGCGTGGACCAGCTCGCCGCCGAGGACAGCGAGGTCGCCGAGTACGTGCAGTCGCTGGAGGAGGCCCGGGACACAGCGGAGCTGCCGGAGGCGTCGGGCGAGGCCATCGCGCGCGAGTTCGAGCGGTACCTGCGCCGCAGGGACGGCCAGCCGGGCCCGACCGGCCACGCCGCGGAGGGCGGCACCGCATCCGACGGCCGCGACTCCTACCTCCGCGACCCGTCCAGCGGCCGTGCGCGCAGGACGACGGCGCGGGAGGACGCGCCGGACGAGGCACTGCCGGACGGAGCGGCAACGGAGCCGGACGAGACGCCGGCCGGGACGAGGGCCGACGGGACGGTGCCGGGCGGGGCAACCGAGGCGGGCGACGAGACCGCCCCGGCCACCGACGCCGAGCGGCCAGCGGACGGGCCGCCCGAGGCCGAGCAGGACGGGCCCACGGCGGATGCGGAATCGGCCGAACCCGCTGCGTCGGCTGAACCGGATGTGTCGGCTGAACCGGCTGAACCGGCTGAACCGGACGCGTCGGCTGAATCGGCCGGGCCCGCGAAGGGTACGGCGGCCCGGCGGAGCCGCCGCAAGCCGAAGACGGCGAAGCGGGGCGAGGAGACCGCGAGCCCCGTGGACGCGGCGGACGCCGATGGCACTGCGGGTTCGACCGGCCCGACCGGCTCACGCGGTACGGACAGCCCCGACGGCTCTGCCGGCTCCGACGGTTCCGCCAGCCCGGACGGCTCGGGCGGCCCGGCCGAGGCGGCCGGCTCCGACGGAGCGGACGGCGGCGGTCGCAAGAGCCGCGGCGGTCGCCGTGGGCGCAGTGGCCGCGGCGACCAGGCCGCAGACGAGGGCGAGTCCCCGGACAAGGACGGCTGACGCACCGCGGTGGGGCGGCCCGCTGCCACGGACCCGCCCCACCCTGGTGCGAACCACACCGACCACCAGCGCCGGACGGCCTTCACAGGCCCCTGCCCAGGCGCCCCCTCACAGGCCCACCGAAGCGACGCCCCCGACGGGCGGACCGCACCACGCCCCGAGCGACCCCGGCCAGCGCCCCGAGCGAATCAACGCTACGACTTCACTGAAACCGACACCGCGGCCACAGCAGGACCAGCACCACAGCCCCACCGAGCCGACACCGCGGCCACAGCAGGACCAACACCACAGCCCCAACAAATCGGCGCCGCGGCCACAGCAGACCAACACCAAGGCCCCGCCCCCCCCCCCGGGGGGGGCCGGGGGGGGGGCGGGGGGGGTGGGGGGGGCCCCCCCCCCCCACCCCCCCCCCCCCCCCCCCCCGCCCCCCCCCCCCACCCCCCACCCCCCCCCCCCCCCCCCCCCCACCCCCCCCCCCCCCCCCCCCCCCCCCCCCCCGGCGCCGCCCCCCCCCCCCCGGTGCCAGGTTCGTTGCGGCGGATGCGCCGCGCCTACAGCGCCACGCCCAGCAGCGCGTCAACCGCACGCGAGACCACGCCGGGCGCGCCCTCGTCCGTGCCGCCCGATGCGGTCTGCCGCTCGACCCAGCGGTCGACCGCGGCCAGCGCGGTCGGGGCGTCCAGGTCGTCGGCGAGGGCCGCGCGGATCTCCTCGACCAGTTCGTCGGCGGCCGGGCCGTCGGGCCGGGAGACGGCGGCGCGCCAGCGCGCCAGCCGCTCGACGGCCGTGCGCAGCACCTCGTCCGTCCACTCCCAGTCGGCCCGGTAGTGGTGGGCGAGGAGGGAGAGGCGGATCGCGGCCGGGTCCACGCCGTCGCGCCTGAGCTGCGAGACGAAGACGAGGTTGCCCTTGGATTTGGACATCTTGGCGCCGTCCAGGGCGACCATGCCGGCGTGCACGTACGCCTTGGCGAACGGGCGCTCGCCGGTGAGCACCTGTGCGTGCGATGCGCCCATCTCGTGGTGCGGGAACGCCAGGTCGGAGCCGCCGCCCTGGACGTCGAAGCCCATGCCGAGGTGTTCCAGGGCGATGGCGACGCACTCGATGTGCCAGCCGGGGCGGCCGGGACCGAGCGAGCCGCCGTCCCAACTGGGCTCGCCCGGGCGGGCGGCCAGCCAGAGCATGGGGTCGAGCGGGTTCTTCTTGCCGGGGCGGTCCGGGTCACCGCCGCGTTCGGCCGACAGCAGCCGCATGGCCTCGGCGTCGAGCCCGGAGACGCCGCCGAAGCCGGGGTCGGATTCGATGGAGAAGTAGATGTCGCCGTCGACCTCGTACGCGGCACCGAGCTCGCGCAGCCGCTCCACCAGCGGAACGATCCGCGGTATGGACTCGACCGCGCCGATGTAGTGGCGCGGCGGCAGCATCCGCAGGGCGGTCATGTCCTCGCGGAAGAGGGCGGTCTCGCGCTCGGCGAGCGCGGTCCAGTCATCGCCGTTGGCCACCGCGCGTTCCAGCAGCGGATCGTCGATGTCGGTGACGTTCTGGACGTAGTGCACCTGCCGCTTGGTGTCGAGCCACACGCGCTGTACGAGGTCGAACGCGTTGTAGGTCGCCGCGTGTCCCATGTGGGTGGCGTCGTACGGAGTGATGCCGCAGACATAGATGCGGGCGACGGGACCGGGGTCGATGGCGATCGACTCCCCGGTCGCGGTGTCGTGAATCCGGAGGTCGCGGCCCTTACCGGACAGGGCGGGAACCTCAGAAGCGGGCCAGGCATACATGTCATGAGCGTAACCGGACGCGGCATCCGGCTACGAACCGGATGGCGCGTCTTGGCGCGATAGGCGGTCTTGCGGAGCCGGCCTCCACGTGCTGCGTCAGACCGGGGGCCAGGGGATCGGGGGCCACTGCCCGCTGGGCTCGGGATGCCTACCGCTCTGCACCAGATCGGCTATTCGGTCACGGAGCGCCTCGATCTCGGCCGCGGTGATCAGTTCGGCCAAGCGGGCGGCGAGCGGCGTAGAGTCGGCCAGTTCGGCTGAAAGTCGCCGTAGGACCTGACGGGCCTCGTCGGGCAGCGGCTCCCCCGCCCAGCCCCAGAGCAGCGTGCGCAGCTTGTCCTGGACGTGGAAGGCGACGCCGTGGTCGATGGCGTAGAACCCGCCGTCGGCGGTCGGCAGCAGATGACCGCCCTTGCGGTCGCCGTTGTTGATGACCGCATCGAGCACGGCCAGCCGGCGCAGCCGGGGCTGGTCCGCGTGGACGAGGAGCGCGGTCCGGCCCCCGCCGACATCCGCCTGCCCGACCGCCTTCCAGCCGGGGCCCGGCTCACCGCCCTCGACCAGCGCCAACAGTTGCGGAACCGGGTGATCCGCGCCGCCGCCGTCTCCGTCGCCCCCGTCATCCTCCGCGTCGCCGTCGTCCGGCGCGTCGATCCAGAGCTGGCACATGCCCTCGCCATAGGGCCCGTCGCGCAGCACCGTCGGCGGAATCAGCCCCCACCCGGTGGCCTCGGAGACCTCGTACGCGGCGACCTCGCGGCGGGCCAGGTTGCCGTCGGGGAAGTCCCACAGCGGCCGTTCCCCGACCACCGGCTTGTAGACGCAGCTCAGGCTCTGCCCGCGGTAGCTCGCCGTGCACAGCAGGACCGCGTTGGAGGCGTCGGTGACCTGGCCGCGCACGGTGAGCTCGCCGGCGGCCAGCACCTCGGCCGGGGTGGGTGCTTCGGACGCCGCGGGGGCGGCGGTGGCCGCTCCCCGGGGCGTCAGGCCCCCCTGCGGTAGCCGTTCTGGCGCGGGCATACGTGTCCCTCCGGGTCGAGCGGCAGACTGCACAGCGGGCACGGCGGGCGGCCGGCGTTGACGACCTCAAGGGCGCGCTTGGCGAACGCCCTGGCCATCGTGCCGGTGAGCCGCACCCGCAGCATCGGCGGCCCGTTCACGTCGTCTTGCAGCAGCCGTTCCTCGGCCTCGGCGAGGTCCTCATCGGTGTCGGCTTCGAGCTCGACCAGCGCCTGTGCCTCGACCACCATGCGCTGCTCTTCGCCGTCCCAGGCCAGCGCCATGGTGCCGACCCGGAACTCCTCTTCCACCGGGGCGTCGAGCGGCGCCGTGTCGGTCATCTCGGCCGGCGCGACGGCAGGCACCGGCGCATTGCCTCCGGTGCGCCGCACGACCTCGTCCAGCAGCTCGTCGATCCGCTCGGCCAACGCTTCGACCTGCGCCTTCTCCAGGGCGACGCTGGTGGTCCGGCCGGCCGCCGACGCCTGGAGGAAGAAGGTACGGCGGCCAGGTAGCCCGACCGTACCGGCGACGAAGCGGTCCGGCGGGTCATAGAGGAACACCTGACGGGACAACGTCCTGCTCCATTTTGTTTCGACGGATCGGCTCGGGGTGGGTCTGCGCCGCTGGGGGCACGGGCCCGGCCGCTGGTGGCCGCTGATCCCGCCGTCCTGGGTGCCAAGACCACGGTCTCATGCGCGGAACCACCCTACTGCGCGCGGAGATCACGGTGCTCCCGCGCCACCCCCCACCGCCGCGTCCCCGGCCGCAACGGGCCCTTCTTCGGTGCGGGGCGCGAGTCCGGCGAGGTTTCCGGTGTCCCCGAGCCGCAGCAGGAACGGGCGCAGCCTGGTGTAGCTGATGGCGGTGATCGAGCACGGCTCGACGGAAATCCGCTGGAAGAGGTCGAGGTGCATGCCCAGCGCGTCGGCGACCAGCGACTTGATGATGTCGCCGTGCGAGCACATGACGTACAGCGCGTCCTCGCCGTGTTCGGCCGCCACCTGCGCGTTCCAGTCCCGCACCGCGTCGACGGCGCGGGCCTGCATGGCCCGCATCGACTCGCCCTCGGGCCCGGGGAAGACGGCGGCCGACGGGTGCCGCTGGACGACCTCCATCATCGGCTCGTCGTTCAACTCCGCGAGTTTGCGGCCCGTCCAGTCGCCGTAATGGCACTCGCCGATCCGCTCGTCGGTGTGCACGGTCAACTCCGGGCGCGCGGCGAGCAGCGGCGCGAGGGTGCCGGCGCAGCGCGGCAGCGGGCTGCACACGGCGGTCGCCAGCGGCAGTTCCGCGAGGCGTTCGGGCAGGCCGGCGGCTTGCGCGAGGCCGCGTTCGTCGAGCGTCACACCGGGCGACCAGCCGGCGAGCACGCCCGAGGTGTTGGCGGTGGACCGGCCGTGTCGGATCAGGATCAGCGTGGGCATGTCGATCAGCGTACGACGCTGATCGGTTGTGCTCACGATGCATATGCGCCGCGGTCGGGGAAGAATCCCCGGCGTGATCGTGGACTGTGCCCTCTACCGTGACGGCCGCCGTGCGGCGGACCCCGCGGACATCTCCGATGCCGTCGAACAAGCGCGTACGAGCGGCGACGCGTTCTTGTGGATCGGCCTGTACGAACCGACCGAGGAGGAGTTCAGCGAGGTCACGGGCGAGTTCGGGCTCCATCCGCTGGCCGTGGAGGACGCGCTCAGCGCCCACCAGCGCCCCAAACTTGAGGTGTACGACGACTCCCTGTTCCTGGTGCTCAAACCGACCCGGTACGAGGAGGGCGGCGCCACCCTGGTCACCGGGGAGCTGATGGTCTTCGTCGGCGACTGCTTCGTGGTGACGGTGCGGCACGGCGCGGCCAACCCGCTCAGCACGGTGCGCGCCCGCCTCGAACAGACCCCAAAGGTGCTGCGGCACGGGCCGACGGCAGTGCTGTACGCGGTCGCGGACGCGGTGGTGGACCACTACCTGGAGGTGGCCGACGCGCTGCACACCGACCTCGATGCGCTGGAGGCGGAGGTGTTCACGCCGGACGGCGCCGGCGCGAGCGGCTCGGCCAGCCGGATCTACGCGTTCAAGCGCAAGGTCCTGGAGTTCCGCCGGGCCACCGCCCCGCTCACCGAGCCGATGGCCCGGCTGGCCAGCGGCACCGTGCCCTTCGTACACCCGCCGTCCCAGCCCTTCTTCCGCGACGTGAGCGACCATCTGACGCGTACGAACGAACACGTGGAGGGCCTGGACCGGCTGCTGTCCGACATCCTCGCGGCCCATCTGGCGCAGGTGGGCGTCCGGCAGAACGACGACATGCGCAAGATCTCCGCCTGGGCCGCCATGGTGGCCGTGCCGACCATGGTCGCCGGCGTCTACGGCATGAACTTCGACCACATGCCCGAACTGCACCAGCCGTGGGGCTACCCGGCGGCGCTCACCGTCATGGTCACGTCGGTCGTGGTGCTGTACCGGATGTTCAAGCGGCGCGGCTGGCTGTGAGGGCGGCGCGGGTACGCGGGCGCGGGCGCGCGGGGTGGCGCGGCGCGGCCAGGCGGGGCGTACGGGGCAGGCGAGCCAGCCGGGTCAAGCAGCCCGACCGGTCAGGCGAATTCGGCGGCCGTGGTCGCCGGGCCGCCGAGCGCGTTGCGCCGCTCGGGCATGCGGAGCGAGACCATCCGGCGCCAGCCGCCGGCCGCCTCGTACCCGTACACCCCGTGGATTCCGGCGGCCAGCAGCGCGCCCTTGGCCCGCGGCCAGCCGAGCAGCCGTCCCATGTGGTCCATCACGGCCAGGCTGACCCGGCGGTAGACGCGGATCTCGGCGCGGGCGCTCTCCCGCAGCAGGGCCTGGATCATGCGGCCGTAGCCGGCGCCGGCGAGGCGGAGGAGTTCCTCGTGGCAGTAGGCGAGGTGGTTGTCCTCGTCGTCCGAGATCATCCGGACCGCGCGGCCGATGTCGGGGTCGTCGGCGAAGTACCGGCGCAGCAGCCGCATCTGTTCCGCGGCGCGCTGCTCGGTGACCCGGCTGTGCGCGAGGTAGGCGACGATGTCGCGCTCCGTCAGCGGCTCGGCGCCGCGCAGCTTCTCGTGGGCGAGGCCGATGCCGCGCCGTTCCAGGAGCATCGTGTAGTCGGTCTCCGGCGGTACGTCGACGGGGTCGAGGCCGCGCTTGCGCAGCAGGGCCCGGAAGATCCGCCCGTGCTTGTCCTCGTCCGCCCCGTGCCGGGTGATCTTCCCGGTCATGGCGCGCTCCCCCGCCGGCACCAGCGCGGCGATCCGGCCGTTCTCCCAGCCGCCCTGTGACTCGCCGCTGGCTGCGATGGAGCAGAACAGCCGGAAGGATTCGTCGTCGTCGAGGATCTCCTGGAAGACGCTGCGCGCCGAGAGCACCATCGCCACCTCCATGAAGCGCCGCACGACAGCCGTGCGGAACCACCGGGAACACCAGCAACACCGGAACGTCCCCACACCAGAACCAGTCGAAGGCCGCTGGCCCGCGGCGGCAACAGGGGCCGCGGACGGCTACGCCGGTCGGGTGAGTGCGGCCGGTGCCGCCGTGCCCGTAACCGCGCGGCGGGCCCGGCGTTGTGTTGGGTGACGGCCGTGGCGGGGAAGACCCCCGAGCCCCCACCACGGCCGCAGACCTCTCCCCCACCGCGCCGCACTCGCGCCGCCGGCTCCCCCTCGCCCCCCGCCCCGGGATTCCCGGGCCCTTGGCTTCCCGGCTTCCCGTTCGGGGCGTACGAGGGGGCGTACCAGCGGCCGTACGAGGCTCAGGCCAGCCCGGCGCGCTCCAGGGCCGTCACACCCGCCCGCCGGCCCGCGAGCCGCTCCTCCAGCGTGAAGCCGGCCGGCATCAGCGACAGGGTGGTCACCCCGGCCTCGGCATAGGCCCGCATCCGGTCCGCGATCCGCTCGACGGGCCCGACCAGCGTGGTGGCGTCGATCAACTCGTGCGGTACGGCGGCGGCTGCGCCCGTCTTGTCGCCGGCCAGGTACTTCTCCTGGATCTCGGCGGCTGCCTGCTCGTACCCCATGCGCTGGGCGAGCTTGTTGTAGAAGTTCTGCTTGGCGCTGCCCATGCCGCCCACGTACAGCGCGGTGTACGGGCGGAAGTGGTCGGCGAGGGCGGACACGTCGTCGCCGACGGCCATCGGGACGGTCGGCACCACGTCGAAGCCGGCGAGGTCCTGGCCCGCCTTGGCCCGCCCGGCGCGCAGCGCGCCCAGGGTGGTCTCCTCGGCGTGCTCGGGGGCGAAGAAGACCAGCAGCGCCCCGTCGGCGATCTCGCCGGTCTGCTCCAGGTTCTTCGGCCCGATGGCGGCGACGTAGAGCGGGATGTGCTCGCGGACCGGGTGCACGGTCAGCTTGATGGCCTTGCCCGGGCCGTCCGGGAGGGGAAGTTGCCAGTGCTCGCCCTGGTGGCTGAGCGGTTCGCGCCGCATGGCCTTGCGGATGATCTCCACGTACTCGCGGGTACGGGCCAGCGGCTTGTCGAACTTCACCCCGTACCAGCCCTCGGACACCTGCGGGCCCGAGACGCCGAGGCCGAGGCGGAACCGGCCGCCGGAGAGGGAGTCCAAGGTGGCGGCGGTCATCGCGGTCATCGCGGGCGTGCGCGCGGGGATCTGGAAGATGGCCGAACCGATGTCGATCCGCTCGGTCTGCGCGGCGACCCAGGACAGCACGGTGGGCCCGTCGGAGCCGTACGCCTCGGCCACCCAGCACACGGAGTACCCGAGCCGGTCCGCCTCCTGCGCGACCGCGAGGTTGTCCGCGTCCATTCCCGCACCCCAGTAACCGAGGTTGATGCCCAGCCGCATGCCACTCCCCTTACTCATCAGTAACGTCCCTGTGGCGGGGACTCTAGCGCGCATGGCGTGGCCGCGGCAGTGCCAGGGTTATCCACAGGCCCACCACGGGTCGCGGCGCGGCCAGTAAGGTCAGCGCCCATGGAGCAGAGGCACCTCGGCCGTACGGGCCTGCGCGTATCCCGGATCGGGCTTGGCACGCTCACGTGGGGTCGGGACACCGACGAACACGATGCGGCGGACCAACTCAAGACGTTCTGGGACGCGGGCGGCACGCTGGTGGACACGGCCGACGTGTACGCCGACGGCAGCGCCGAGTACCTGCTCGGTCAGTTACTCGACGGTCTGGTGCCGCGCCGCGATCTGCTCATCGCGACCAAGGCGGGCAGCGTGCCCGACCCCGACCGGCGGTTCGACGGCTCCCGCGGACACCTGCTGGCCGCCCTCGACGCCTCGTTGCAGCGGCTCGGCACGGACTACGTCGACCTGTGGCAGATCCACGCCTACGACCCGGCGACGCCGCTGGAGGAGACGCTCCAGGCCCTGGACATCGCGGTGAGCAGCGGCCGGGCGCGGTACGCGGGGGTGTCCAACTTCTGCGGCTGGCAGTTGTCGAAGGCGGCCACCTGGCAACTCGCCGCGGCGGGCCCGCGCGCCCGGCTGGCCAGTACGCAGATGGAGTACTCGCTGCTCCAGCGCGGCGTCGAGCGCGAGGTGCTGCCGGCGGCGCAGGACCTCGGCATCGGGCTGCTGCCCTCCTCGCCGCTGGGCCGTGGCGTACTGACGGGCAAGTACCGGCACGCCACGCCTGCGGACTCGCGGGGCGCGTCGGAGCAGTGGGCGCCGTTCGTCGCGCCGTACCTGGACGACACGGCCAGCCGCATCGTCGACGCGGTGGCCCCCGCGGCCGACGGGCTGTCCACGACCGCGCTCCAGGTGGCGCTCGCCTGGGTGCGCGACCGCCCCGGAGTGGTCGCGCCGATCGTGGGCGCGCGCAATGCGCAGCAGCTCAGAGCGGCTTTGTCGGTGGAGGCCCTTACGCTTCCTGACGAGATCTGCCAGGCGCTCGACGACGTCTCCGCGCCGCTGCACCGCTATCCCGATCACGACTGGAGCACGCTGTGAGTTCCGACCGCCCCGCGGGCGAGGCCACCTCCCCATCCGAGGGAGACACCGCACCGCAGGGGGACCCCGCGCCCGACCCGTCCACGACCGCGGGCGACCCCACGGCCGCCCCCACCACGCCGGACGCCCGGCCGGACGGCGTCCCCGCACAGGCGGCGCCCGGGCCGCAGGACGCGACGGCCGACCCCGCCGCGGCCGAGGGCGCCCCGCCCGGGGGGGGGGGGGGGGGGGGCGGGGCGCGGGCCGGGCGCCCCCCCCCCCCCCCCCCCCCCGCGCCGGTTCTGCTGGGGGG
>NZ_JBEHZD010000246.1:0-11031 GCF_040240285.1 Streptomyces sp. HSW2009
CCCGCCGCCTCCGGGGCCCGGACACCTCGTCGATACGGGCCGGGGGACGGCCGCGAGGTGGCCGCCGGGGCGCCGCGGTCCCTCACCCGTACACCCGCGGGGGCGGCCACGTAGGGTGAGCATCCAGTGAGTTCGTCCGACCAACTCCGCAACCGTACGCGGGGAATCGGCGGGCGGCCTGGCCTACGGGGGTTCAGCGCAGATGACGGGATATCGCTTCCGGTCCGAGGACATCGACACCAGCCGGCCGCACTCGGCCCGGATGTACGACTACTTCCTGGGCGGCAAGACGCACTACGCGGCGGACGTCCAGGCCGCAGAGCAGGTGCTCTCGGCGTGGCCACGGGCCAAGGTGTGGGCCAGGGCCAACCGTTCCTTCATGCACAGGTCCACGCACTGGCTGGCGGCCGAGGCCGGCATCAGGCAGTTCCTCGACATCGGCAGCGGCCTGCCGACGGAACCCAATCTGCACCAGGTGGCGCAGCGCGCGGCGGCCGACGCCCGGGTCGTCTACGTCGACCACGACCCGATCGTGCTCACCTACGCCGACGCGCTGTTGCACAGCTCCCCGACCGGGCGGGCGACGTACCTGCACGCCGACGTGTTGCGCCCGGAAACCATCTTCGAGGCGCCCGAGCTGCACGACACGCTCGACCTGAGCCAGCCCGTCGCCCTCTCGCTCAATGCGCTGCTGCACTTCGTACCGGCCGAGCAGGGCCCGTACGAGCTGGTCAGCCATCTGGTGGCGCAGCTCGCGCCGGGCAGCTACCTGGCCCTGTCGCACGGCGCGCCCGACGAGGACCCGGCCGTCACCGCCCGCGTCACCGAGCTCTACCGCAGCAGCGGCATCACGGTCGTCGGCCGCACCCGGGACGAGGTGGCCCGCTTCTTCGACGGGCTGGAGCAGGTCGAGCCGGGCGTCACCATGATCTCGGCGTGGAAGCCCGAGATCGAGCAGCCGCTGACGGAGGTCACCGGCGCGGACGTGGCGCTGTTCGCGGGGGTGGGACGCAAGGTGGGGTGAGGGCGGCGGGCCTCAGGGGCCCCGCCTCGGCCGGCGCGACCCCGCGCAGGCGCGACCCCCGGCGGGGAAGGCCGGGCCCGGCGGGGCGAGCCGCCAGGCGCGGCAACCACCGCACCGCGGGCCCACCCCGCCCCACCCCGTCCTCAGCGCGTCCCGTCGAACCACCGCGAGCGGGCCAACTCCGCCGTGCGGGTCGGGTCTTCGAGGAGGGCCGCCACCTCGAAGCGGCGTTCCCACTGGCCGGCGGCCCAGCTCAGGCCGGCCGCCACGCCCTCCACGGTGGCCGCGTGCAGGGTGCCGTCCACGTACCGCCAGTCCAGCTCGGCCCGGCCGGCGCCGCCCGCCCCGGCCGCGGCCTTCGCGTCGCGTTCGACCAGCAGTTCCTCGTGCTCCACGTAGCTGCGCGGCGCGCCGGGGAGCAGTTCCCGTACCGCGGCCGTGACCTCGTGGTCCTCGCCGTGCGAGACGACCCGGGCCGGGTACGCCTCGCTCAGCCGGCGGACCTGGAGCAGGTCGGCCAGCTCCGCCGCGCGGCGGGGCGGTACGGGCAGCAGCGGCAGCCCGTCGGCCATGGCCAGCGGGAGCAGGTCGGGCGCGTCGGCGACGAGCGCTTCGGCCGCGTCGACCACCTCCACCACGTAGCCGGGTTCGCCGTCGGCCGCATCGGCGCCCTCGTACGTCACCGCGCACAGCTCGTCGGGGAGCGTGACGTCCTCGGGTACGAGCGGTGCCAGCGCGCCGTACAGGCCGCGGAGTTGGGCCGGGGTGACCTCGCTGGCCTCGTCGGCGAGGCGGGCCAGGAGTTCGGCCGCCCCGCCCGGCTCCTCAAGGAGGGCGGCGGCCGAGGTGCGCACCCCGAGCGCGCGCAGCACCTGCGCGTCCACGTCGGCGGTGTCGGCCGCCTCGTACAGGCCGGCGAGCAGCGGATCGCCGCCGGCGGCCCGCAGCCCGGCCGGGCGCCGGCCGTCGAGCACCGGGTGGTCGCGCAGCCACCACGCCGTGTACGGCCGTACGGTCTCGGTCGTGCCGCCGGGCAGCAGCACCCGCACGGGGGTGGTGAGCGCGTCGCGCAGCGGCGGCCGGGAGAGCATGGCGAGCGCCAGCGGCCAGGCGTCGTCGTCGACCAGGTCCAGATCGCGCACGGCGACGATCTCGGTGGCCACCGGCGGCACCGGGCTCTCCTCCAGCGCGTCGAGCAGGTCCTCGCACCACACGTCGACCGCGTCCAGCAGGCCCACGTCGTCGGGGTCGGGGAAGTCGCCGTCGCGGGGTTCGAGCTCGTCCGGGTCGAGCACCACGTCGGTGGCGCGGATCAGCGTGAAGCCGGCGAGCATGCCCACCGCGGCGAGCGTCTCCTCGCCCCAGCGGTCGGCGAGGTCCGCGTCGCAGGCGGCGAGTTCGCCGGGGCGGATGACGCGCTCGAAGTCGCTGCCGGGAACGACCAGGTCGGCGGCGATGGCGAGTTCGCCGTCCTCGTCGGGGAGGGCGAGCGCGCCGAGCCAGGGCTCGTCGCCGGGGGCCAGCCGGGCGTCGCGCACCAGCGCGAGCACCGTCTCGGCCAGCGCGTCGGCGTCCAGCGGGCCGCCCGGCGCGTCCTCGTCGAGCAGCGGGTCGAACTCCTCGGCCGCGTCCAGCGAGGCGGCGACCGCGGCCCGCACCTGCGGCGTGGTCAGCACCGCGCGCGGCGTCGCGGGCGTGGCGCCCAGCTTCTCCAGGAGCGGGTGGACGGCGTCGGGGTGGGCGACCTTCAGGCCGAGCCTGGCGAGCGTGCGGTGCTGGCGGGCGGTGGCGTCGGCGGGCTCCGCGGTGCCGGGTCCGGCGGTAGCCGATTCGCCCACGGCCGATCCAGCAGTGGCCAGCTCACTCGCGGCCGGTCCGTCCGCGGCCAGCCCTTCCGCGCCCCACGGCCCGTCGGCCGCCGGCCCGCCTGCCGCCGCGCCGCCCCCCGTGAGGTCCGTGCCGACGCCGTCCGGCAGCGGCAGCAGCACCTGGCGCGGGCCGATGGTGGTGCGCACCGTGCCGCCGCCGTCGTCGCCGCGCCACCGGCCGCCCTGCTGGTCGGTGCCGGCCAGCGGCACCGGAAGGCCGGTCAGCAGCTCGGGGTCGGTGCCGGCCAGCGCGTCGTAGAGCCGGCGCCACCAGGTGGGGCGGCGTTCGGCACCGGCCAGCCGCTCGATCATCTCGCCGAGCGGGACCCGCTGCACGCCGAGCGCCCGCAGTTCGGCCCGCCGCTCAAGCCCGGCCGGCAGCAACTGCGGGAAGAGCTCGGAGAGCACCCGTACGGTCTCGGTGCCCGCGCCCTCAAGCAGCTCCGCGTCCACCGGCCGCAGCACACCGGGCGCCCGGTGGTCATCGGGCTCGGCGTACGGGTCGGCGTACGGGTCGCCGGCGGGTACCGGCCGCTGCTCGGTGGCCGGCCGCTCCGCCCCGTACGCCGTGGCCGCGCTGGGCAGGAAGGCGACGCGCGGCAGCCGGTCCAGGACCAGCCCGCGCAGCGCGCCGTCCAGCTCGCCCTTGCCGAACGGCCCGGGCACCAGGTCCAGGGTGCCGACCGTCACCGGCTGCCAGTCGCCGAGCAGCGTCGCGTACGCCTCCGCCGACCTGGCCAGCAGGAAGTCGGTGAGCGGGCCGGGCGCGACCCGGCGGCGGGTGGGTTCGAGCGGGAAGGAGGCGATGAGCAGCGCGGGCAGGCCGAGCGGCTCGTCGGTGGGGGTCGGCGCGTGCAGCACCGATGCGGCGGCTCCGCGGCCGGCCGGCGCCACGCCCGGCACGCCCGTGTCGGCCAGGTCGGCGCCGAGCCCGGGCAGCGTGGCGTCGCCGAGCCGCACCGGCGCGCCGGCCGCGTCCACCGGAACGGCCCAGGTCACCGACCAGGTCGGGCGCAGCCGCTCCTCGATCGGGCGGTCGGCGAGCAGGTCGGCGGTGAGCGCGCCGCCGGCGGTGGCGACCCGCCAACGGCTGACGCCGCCCTCGTGCGCGCTGTCCTCGATGACCACGTACGGGCCGTCCTGCCGGCGGCGCAGCGTACGGACCCCGGCCGGGGTCTCCACCACGACCTCGGCCAGACCGTCCAGGGTGAGCAGCAGGGAGGCGTCGATGCCGGCGATGAGCTGCCGGGCCAGGTCCTCGGCGGCGCCGTCGCGCAGCGGGAGCACGACGACGGTGTCGTAGCCGTCGGGGGCGCTGCCCTCGGCGGGCAGCGGCAGCCGCAGCAGCGGCACGTGGCCGTCGCGCCGGCGCACCTCGTCGGCCAGGCCGGGGCTGTGCTCGGCCGCCAGGGCGGTCAGCTCCCGCGCTTCGGCCAGCGACCAGCGCACGCCGCCGGTGCGGCCGACGATGGCCGGCTCGTCACTGACCGCGAGCACCGCGGCGAACCCGACGCCGAACCGGCCGACGGACCCGCCGGCGGGTGCGGTGCCCGCTGGCGCGTCGCCTTCCGGTGTGGTGCCTTCCGGCGCCGTGGCGGGCGGGGTGTCGCGCTTGGCGGAGGCGCGCAGCGTGGCGAGGGATTCGGCGCCCGCGGCGTCGAGCGGGACGCCGTTGTTGGCGACGGCGAGCACGGGCCGGTCGGTGCCGTCGCCCGCGCCCGGCAGCGCGCCTGCGCCGTGCAGGGTCAGCCGGAGCCGGCCCGGCACGCCGGCGCGGGCGGCTGCGTCGGCGGCGTTCTGGGCGAGTTCGATGATCAGCCGGTCGCGGTAGCCGCCGAGCGCGAGGTCCTCCTCGGCGTTGGCGTCCTCACGGAAGCGGGCGGGCGATGCGGCCCAAGCGTCCAGTACGCCGCGCCGCAGCCGCCCGGTATCGAACGGGTCCGCGTCCCCCGTCGCGCCGCGCCCCATCGCCGTGCTGCTGCTCACGTCTCGTCTCCCCTGTCCTGGTCCGGGGGCGCCCCGCACGCGCGGTGCGCACGGCCTGCCCCCGGTGAACGTCCTGCGGTGAACGTACCGCCAACACCCCCCACCGCCCGACTCCCCCCGCCCCCCGATCGAACACCGCAGGTGGGGCCGGGCCGGGGCCACTCGGCGAAAAGCGGGTGGGCAGCGCGCCGGGAGTGGGTGGGCTGAGGGTTACGGGACGGGGGTTGCGGGGCGAGGGTTACGGGGCGGTGGATGTGCGGCGGGGGCGGGCAGCCGGTACGGGCTTACCGCGACGGGCTTCGGCAGGGGCCAACGCGACGGGTGCTGTGGGTGTGTGCGGCGGGTGCGCGAGGCGGGTGCCTTGGATGGCCCGGAGGTGCGGGTGGCTGGCGCGCGCGTGCCTTGCGGTGCGGGTGCCTCGGGGTGCGCGTGGGTGGGAGTGCGCGCGGGTTGGGTGGGCCCAGGGCCCGGGCCCGCCGACGAGTGGGGCCAGGCGGTCAGCGGGACCGTTCGGGACGGACGACGGACCGGCACAACCCATCAGCAGGTAACCCAGACGGCGACGGGCCCGGCCCCGCCAGTCAGCAGGTCAGGCCCGTCGCCGAGGGCACGCACGTCGGCAAGGCGGGGCCGGTCGGCAGGCCGGGCCCGGCCGTGATTCAGGAGTGGCCGAGTTCTTCCGCGGGGGTGTCGAGTTCGACGGAGCCGCCGGAGTGGTCGGGTCGCAGGTGCAACGGGTCGACGACCGTTTCGTCGATGACCGGCGGGGCCGGCCGGGGCGGCTTCGGCATGACGGCCGCCTCGGAGTGGCCGCCGCAGCCGTAGCCGAGGGAGACCACGCGGCCGTCGGCCGGGCCGAACTCATTGGCGCACACCCCGAACGCCTGCCGCAGCGAACCGGCCAGCGGCATCAGGAAACCGCAGGTCATGCAGGAGGCGGGGGCCGCCTGTGCCATCGGGGTCTTCGCCCCGTACGCCTCGTCCCAGCGGTCGGCCGCCACATGCAGGCCGTACCGCGAGAGCACCCGGGCCCGGCCGAGGCCGAGTTCGTCGGCGACCGCGGGCAGGGAGCCGGTGACGGGCAGTTCGGCGCCGTCGCCCGGTGCGGACGGTGCTGAGGCCGCCGGGGAGCCTGCCGTCAGGTCGGCGTCCTCGGCGTCGGCGCGCTCGGCGAGTTCGCCGGCCACCGCGGGCCGGCCGGCGGCGGGCGCGGTGTCGGCTGCCGGGGCGACCGCGCGCAGCGGCGAGGTCTCCTCGGCCAGGACGGAGTTGGGCGGCGGGGTGTCCTCGCCGCTGAACCCGGGCTCAAGGCGCAGGTCGTCGGCCTCGGTCGGCAGCAGGTCGCCGGGGCCCATGTCGCCCGGGCGCAGCCGCTCGCTCCACGGCACCCACTCCGGCGCGAGCAGCGCCTCGGGTCCTGGCAGCAGCCCCGTCTCATCGAGCGTGACGACCTTGGCGCGGGAGGCGCGGGCGACCGTCACCGCCCAGCGCCAGCCCCGGTAACCGGGTTCCGCGCACTCGAAGAAGTGGGTGACGACGCGGTCGCCGTCGGCCACCGCGGACACGTGCGCACCGACGGGGCCGGGGAACGCCGCCTCCTCCGCCGCCACTCGGGCAAGATCGACCGCCTCGGCGCACAAGCGGTCCGGGGTACGGCTTCGCATCGCAGCACTCACAAGAATCGATTCTCTCCTACGCCGTCTCACGAGCGCGCCGGCCAAGCGGCCGGGACAGCGGACGGAGCGGACCAGGGGACCGCGTCGACGTCCGCGCCCGAACGGCCTCGGACGCACCCAGTACGTCCCATTCTGCGGGATGCTCACCCGGTGCGTGGCCAAGAACGACCGCCAGTGGCGCGTAAGGCACGCTACCTTGTCGGACCGCGCCACCCCTACCCCGCCTCGGCCGCACCGCGTCCGTGCGCCGCCGTACGCACCCCGCGCGCGCCCGCGCCCACCGCCGTCTGACGGCCGTCGCCCGACGCCACGGCCCGGGCGCCCCTTGGCCCCCGCCGGGCCGCACGGGGGTGCACACCCTGGTCCACACCCGCCGCACGGCCCGCGCCGCGCGTCCCGGTAACCCGTGTCCCCGTGACCTGTATCTGCGTGACCCGTATCTGCGTGACTCCGTAACCCCACCGTCGCCGGAACCCCGTCACCCCGTATCCAGAGAGCCGCGGATGCCGGCGGATGCCGGTCCTGGGGCGGGCCGCGGCGGGTCCCGGGCGGCCGTGGGGTGTGAAGGAAACGCGGCGGAGAAGCGGCGGAAAGTCGCGTAGCGGGTCCATCTTGGGTAGACGATGTCGTGGTGAGAGGCACGAGGTTCGCCGCGGGCGACCCGGTCGGCAGGTCGGGGCGCTCGATCGGCCGCGCGTTGGGCCGCCCGTTCGCGAGCATCGGCCGCGGCGTGCGGCGCATCACTCATGCCCACGGGGCCGGCGAGTCCGGGCTCGGCAAGCTCATCGAACTGCACGCGGTGAACTCCGCCGGCGACATGATGATCACGGTCGCCCTCGCCTCCACCGTGTTCTTCTCGGTCCCCACCGACGAGGCCCGCGGCCGGGTGGCCCTGTACCTCGCCATCACGCTCGCCCCGTTCGCGCTGCTGGCCCCGGTGATCGGGCCGCTCCTGGACCGGGTGCCGCACGGCCGGCGGGCGGCGATGGCCGCCGCGATGCTCATCCGGGCGCTGTTGGCGCTGACGATGGCCCATGTGATCGCGGGCGGCGGCCTTGAGCTGTATCCGGCGGCGCTCGGCGTGCTGGTGGCGTCCAAGGCGTACGGGGTGGTGCGGTCCGCGGTCGTGCCCCGGCTGCTGCCGCCGCGCTTCTCGCTGGTCAAGGCGAATTCGCGGGTGACGCTCGGCGGGTTGCTGGCGACCGGCCTCGCGGCGCCGATCGGGGCCGGGCTGCATCAGATCGGGCCGTCCTGGCCGCTGTACGGAGCGTGTGCGGTCTTCACGCTGGGCACCATGTTGTGCTTCACGCTGCCGCACAAGGTCGACTCGGCCAAGGGCGAGGCACGGGCCCACGTCATCGCCCACCCGCCCCACCTGCTGGCACACGGCCACACCGACGGCGCCCGCGACACCGACGCCTCGCCCGTACGGAACGCGTCGCGCCCTGCGGTTGGCGGGGCCGCCGGGGCCGTGGAGGCCGCTGAAGCCGTGCGGACCGTGGAAGCTGTGGAACCCGTGGAAACCGTGGCAGGAGCCGTCGAACCGGCCGTCGTCGCGGTCACCCAGCCGAGCCGGCCCGGCCAGCCGACGAGCGCGGGTACGGCGAGTACAGCGGGTACAGCCGCGGGCCCGGGTTCGGCGGGCACGGCGTCAGCGGGCCCGGCGTCAGGCGCAGGCGCAGCCGAACCGCGTACCGAAGTCGACCAACCCTCCGCGGCCCAGCAGCGAGCCGGTGCCGAGCAACCCACCGGCCCCGGCCACCCCGCCGAAGCCGAGCAACCCACCGAAGCGGCCCAACCCTCCGCCGCCGACCAGCCCACCGGCTCCACCAACGAAGAGCGAGCCGCCCCAGCCCCCGAGCAACCCGAACCGGCCGGGGCGACCTCCGGGGCGCACCAGGTCACGGCGTACGACGCACGGAGCGGCGCGTGGGGCGAGGAGCCGGTGAAGCGGCCCGGGCTGCGGAACGTCGGTTCGTCCGTGCTCTACGCCTGGCCCGCCAACGCCACCATGCGGACGCTCTCCGGGTTCCTCACCCTCTTCCTGGCGTTCATGTTGCGCGAGCACCCGCTGAACGGGCTGAGCCCCGAACTCTCGCTCGGCATCGTGGCCGTCTCGGCGGGCGCCGGCAATGCGCTGGGTACCGCGATCGGCGCCGGGCTGCGGGCCCGCGGGCCCGAGCTGATCATCGTCGCGGTGCTCACCACGGCGCTCGGCACGGCGATCACCGCGGCCGTGCTCTACAGCCAGCTCGCGGTCGCCGCGCTGGCCGCCGTCGCCGGTCTCTCGCAGGCGCTCAGCAAGCTCTCGCTGGACGCGCTGATCCAGCGGGACGTGCCGGAGAACGTGCGGACCTCCGCGTTCGCCCGCTCCGAGACCGCGCTCCAGATGTCGTGGGTGGTCGGCGGGGCCGTCGGCATCGCGCTGCCGCTGAACAGCGTGGCCGGCATGTCGGTGGCGGTCTGCATCCTGTCGCTCGGCTGGCTCGGCACCGCGCGCGGGTTGCTCTCCTCCGCCAGGCGCGGCACGCCGCACCCGCGCGTGGCTTGATCCGCGCGGCCCGATAGCCTGCCGGCATGACCACTGCCACGCGGCGGAGCCGCACTTCGATGTCGTCCTGGCGCAAGGGCCGCCGCGTCGCCGCCGCCGTCGGTGCCGTCTCCCTTGGGCTGATCACCCTGTCCGCCTGTGACAAGCCGACCCCGCTCGCCACCGTGACCGTCGGCACCAGTTCGGTGAACGCCGAGGCCACTGAGGGCTGCTACGGCGACGGCAAGGTGCTCAACGAGAAGAAGACCAAGGACTGCCTGTCGAAGAAGGCCGGCAAGTCGATCAAGGGCGCGCCGGGGGAGAAGGTCCGCATCGGCGTCGACCCGGAGATCGGCGAGTCGGGCTGGGTGCTGGTCTCGAACAACCCGCTCATGAAGGAACCGAGCAAGGACAACTACCGCAGCTTCGACGGCGACGCCCTCTTCGAGCAGAAGGACCCGCAGACAGGCCAGTCGTACGGCATGCGCGACAAGGTCACCATCGCCATCGTCGAGCTGAAGGGCAAGGACGGCCCGAAGGGCATGTGGCACTTCGAGCTCGTACGCGAAAAGTGAGCTGACCCGGCTCCGGGGGGGGGGGGCCCCCCCCGGGGGCGCGGCCCCCCCCCCCCCCCCCCCCCCCCCCCCCCCCCCCCCCCCCCCCCCCCCCCCCCCCCGCCCCCGCCCGGGCCGCGGGCCCCCCCGCCCCCCCCCCCCCCCCCCCCCCCCCCCCCCCCCCCCCCCCCCCCCCCCGCTCGCTTGTTCCTGCTGGTCGGGCTACTTCACGTCGACGAAGTCCACACCGGAGGCGACCGCGGCGTGGCTGCTGTAGCCGGCGAAGTTCCAGCGCCAGTCGCCGTCGACCGACGCCTTGAGCGTGGTCTTCAGGTCGCCGCTCTTGCTGGTCTTGACCGTCTTGACGGTCGTGAAGGACTTGGCGCCCTTCTTGCGGAACTCCAGCTTGACCGACTGGTTGCCGTGCGCGACCCACTTGTTGTCGCCGAAGACGTCCCAGTGGGCGCGGGTCAGCTTGCCCGTGACGGTGAGCGTCTTGCCCTTCTTGACCGGCTCGGGCGAGGCGTTGACGGTGAGCTTGCCCTCGCGCTGGAGCTTGAAGGAGGCGGCCTTCTCGGTGGTGTAGAAGTCACCGTCCTTCGCGTCCACCCAGGTGTCCACGTACCAGACGCCGGCCAGGGCGTTGGTGTACAGGTCCACCCGCGGGTCGACGGTGAAGGTGGCGGTGCAGGTCGCGGCCTTGCCGGCCGGGGTGCACTTGACGGCCTTGGTCGGCTGGAAGAAGCCGGAGGACGGGCCCTGGATGTTGATGTCGGCCCGCTTGATGCCCGAGTTGTCCTGGGCCGTGACGGCGACCGTGAAGGTCTTGGCGCCGCTCGTGCCGATCACGACGTTCTTGCCGCCGTTGACGACCACCTTGGTGATCTTGGTGTCGCCGGAGCCGCTCGCATGTGCTGACGTCGCCGTCAGCCCCGTCAGCGCGGTGATCCCGGCGACGGCGAATACGGCCAAAGATGCGCGTGTACGCATTCAATCCCCCATACGATGAAAAGGGCTCCGTCACATCCCATGATGTGAGGGAGTCCGACGGAAGCGACTGTACGTATTTCACTGGTCATCCACAACTCTTTCCGGAGGCCCACAAGTTGGCCACCTGGGAGCGACCGGGCGGCCGGTCCCGGCGGGGGTCGGTGGCGGCGCCCGGGGCCGCGCTTCGCGTGGCGCTCCGGCGGTATCGCCCCAGGCCCTGACGGCGCTTCGGATGACCGGCGCGGGGTCCGTGCAGCTCGGAGCAGCGGCGGCGGATGCGGAGGGTGACGCTCCGCCAATTCTCCGATGGGCTTGGCGAGCGGGCGCCCGCCGCCTCCGGGGCCCGGACACCTCGTCGATACGGGCCGGGGGACGGCCGCGAGGTGGCCGCCGGGGCGCCGCG
>NZ_JBEHZD010000247.1:0-10946 GCF_040240285.1 Streptomyces sp. HSW2009
GGGGGGCGGGGGGGGGGGGGGGGGGGGGGGGGGGGGGGGGGGGGGCGGGCCGGGGGGGGGGCGGGGGGGGCCCCCCCCCCGGGGGGGGGGGCCCCCCTCCGGGACAGGGCCGACCGGCCCTGTGGTTGAGCTCACTGAGGTCTACCTCACGCTCTCGGCGGACCCACCCGGACGGCGGGACCGCTCGGCCTACGGGAGTTGCCGGGCAGCCGGCCGCCCACGAGGCGGCGCGGCGTGCCCACGACCCGTGGACACGGGTCAGACAGCGGCGGGCTCGCGCTCCTCGGACTCCGCCACGACGCCGGCCACCCGACGCAGCTTCTTCATCGGGCCGAGCTCGCTCTCGTACACCTTCTTGACGCCGTCACCGAGCGACTCCTCGATGGTGCGGATGTCGCGCACCAGGCGCTGGAGGCCCTGCGGCTCCACCGAAGCGGCCTGGTCCGAGCCCCACATGGCGCGGTCGAGGGTGATGTGACGCTCCACGAAGGTGGCGCCGAGCGCGACCGCGGCGAGCGTGGTCTGGAGGCCCGTCTCGTGGCCGGAGTAGCCGATCGGCACGTTGGGGTACTCGGCCTGGAGGGTGTTGATCACCCGCAGGTTGAGCTCCTCGGCCTTGGCCGGGTAGGTGGAGGTGGCGTGGCAGAGCAGGATGTTCTCGCTGCCCAGCACCTCGACCGCGTGCCGGATCTGCTTCGGCGTGGACATGCCCGTCGAGAGGATGATCGTGCGGCCGGTGGCGCGCAGCGACCGCAGCAGCTCGTCATCGGTCAGCGACGCGGAGGCCACCTTGTGCGCCGGGACGTTGAACTTCTCCAGGAAGGCAACGGCCTCGGTGTCCCACGGGGAGGCGAACCAGTCGATGCCCCGCTTCTTGCAGTGCTCGTCGATCTGCCGGTACTCGTCCTCGCCGAACTCGACGCGGTGCCGGTAGTCGATGTACGTCATCCGGCCCCAGGGGGTGTCGCGCTCGATGTCCCACTGGTCGCGCGGGGTGCAGATCTCCGGGGTGCGCTTCTGGAACTTGACCGCGTCACAGCCGGCGTCGGCGGCGACGTCGATCAGCTTGAACGCGTTCTCCAGGTCACCGTTGTGGTTGATGCCGATCTCACCGGTGACGTAGACCGGCTGGCCGGGCCCCGCGGTCTTGGCGCCGAGGGTGCGGAGGCGGGTGGAGCTCATGAAGACAGTTCCTTTCCAAGAATCCACGAGGCGATCTCGCGGATCGCACCGTCTCCTCCGGGGGTGGAGGTGACCGCGCGTGCGGCGCCACGTACGACGTCGTGCGCACCTGCGACCGCCACGGGCCAGCCGACGAGGCCGAAACACGGGAGGTCGTTGACGTCGTTGCCGACATAGAGCACGCGCTCGGGCGCGATGCCCTGCTCCTCGCACCACTGCTTCAGTGCGAGGTCCTTGCGGTCGATGCCGTGGAGTACGGGCACCTGCAACTTGCGGGCCCGTGCGGCGACGACCGGGTTTTGCTCCGTGGACAGGATCAGCAGCGGGATGCCCGCTCGGCGCATCGCCGCGATCCCGAGCCCGTCACCGCGGTGTACGGCGACGAGTTCGCGTCCTTCGGAGTCGATCAGCACCCTGTCGTCCGTCTGGGTGCCGTCGAAGTCGATGACCACCGCGTCGATGTCGTCGCGGGTGGGCAGGTGGGTGGGGAGGTACCCGGGGCGGCCCTGCGCGCCGGGCCCGTCCAGGAGCGGCGCGAGGGCGCGGGCCCGCTCCAGGTCGTGCGGGTCGTCGATCTCCAGGACCCGCGCGGCGTCGGTCCGCACCAGCGCGGTGTGGCCGAAGAAGCGGTGCTTGTGGTCGCGGAAGCCGGCCGCGCGCATCGCGTACGCGGCGCCCGTCTCCAGCAGGTCCTGCGGCCGGTCCTGGCGGCGCGGGCGGAACGACTTGTCGTGGTTGACGCCGAAGCCGCCGCTGGCCCCGCCGGTGGAGGCGCCGACGGCCGCGCCGGACGCACCGTCGGCCGGCTCCTCGTCCGCGTCGCGCCAGATGAAGCCGTGGAAGGGGGCGACGGTCAGCGCACTGTCGGCGCCGCCGTCGACGATCGCGCCGACCACGCCGTCGATGTCCTCGCGGGTGATGAATGGGCTGGTGCACTGCACGAGGAGGACGACCTCGGTGCTGCCGGGCCCGTCGTGCTCCGCCTCGTGCTGGTCCATGGCGTGCAGCACGGCCGCCTCGCTGGTGGCGGTGTCGCCGGCGATGGCGGTGGGGCGCTGGATGACGTCGGCGCCGGCGCCGCGGGCCGCGGCGGCGATGCTCGGGTCGTCGGTGGAGACCACCACGTCGGTGACGAGTCGGCTGGCGCGGCACTCGCGGACCGCGCGGGCCACCAGCGGCACCCCGCCGACGGCCGCCAGGTTCTTGGCGGGCACGCCCTTGGAGCCGCCGCGGGCGGGGATCACCGCGAGCACCCGGCCGCCGGCGGGCCGGTCCGCGCCGCGGCCCTCGGTCGACGTGCTTGCGCCCGGCGCGCTGGCGCGGCCTACGGGCTCCGAGGTGGACATGGCGGCTCCTGACTCGTGGCGCTGCGCGCCTGGTGGTTCGTGGCGCTGGGCGCCTGAGTGGGTGGGGCTCGTCTGCGGCGCGGCCGGCCGGTCCCGCGGCGGCCCGGCCGAGACGATGGCGGGCTCTGCCGGCCCGGCGTTCGGGGCGGCGGCCCCGGCGGGCGCCTGCTGGTCGGGCCCGGACGTCACAGTTCCCCCATGCGGCGGATGACGGGGGCGACCCGCTGCACGCCGTGCCGGTAGGCGCCGCGCGCCGCCTCGCGCATCGTGTTGCGCACCACGCGCTTGAGCCCGGAGGCGTCCTCCGGCTCGACGGTGACGCCGGGCCGCGGGCTGCCGTCGGCCTGGAAGCCGTAGCGGTTCAGGATGCGCGGCAGGTAGCCGGGCGCGGTGACGGCCGTGTAGTACGGGGTGACCGGCGGCAGCGGCGGGCCGGTGATCAGATCGGTGAGCCGTTCGCGGACGGCGTCGAAGGCGTGCTCGTACGCGCCGTCCGCTGCGGCCACGCCCTGCCGGGCCACCCACTGCGGGTCGGCGGTGGGGCGGTAGCCGGTGTCGAGCTGGTCCCAGGAGGCCAGGCAGCCCGAGCCGATGAAGTGGTGGTTGCCGAGCACCTCGCGCACGCCGAGGTCGGTGAGGACGGCGGTGGGGATGCCGCGGTGCAGCGATTCGAGGGCGGCCGTCGAGCTGACGGTCACCAGCAGGTCGGCCCCGTCGAGCACCTCGCCCATGTGCCCGTAGACCAGCCGGAAGTTGCTGGGCAGCGCGTCCGCGTGCTTCTCGGCGAGCTTCTGGTAGGGCAGCTCTTCGATGTGCGTGGTGTGCTCGCCCGGCTTGCTGCGGAGCTTGACCAGCACCTCGCGGTCGGCGTGCTTGCGGGCGTGCTCGACGGCGCGGCGCAGCAGGTACGCGCGGTCGGCGCGGTTGTCGGGCACCGAGGGCTGGACGGCGAAGACGACGGTGCCGCCGGTGTAGGGCCGCCGGGTGCGGGCGGTCTCGTCGTAGCTGTCGCCGCCCAGGAAGGGCAGCGCGCATTCGACGACCACGCCCGGGGCGGCGCCCACGCCGCGGTAGACCTCGCGGAACCGCTCGGCGTCGTAGCGGCTGTTGGCCAGCACGATGTCGGCGCCGTTGCGCAGCAGCAGGCCGTCGGCGAGCTTCTCGTAGACGACGCCCACGTAGCCGGTGATGAGGACGGGGCGGTGTGGCGCGTTGCGCAGCGCGTGGCCGATGCCGTGCAGGACGGCCTGGACGCCGCCGCCCACGCAGGAGAGCACCACGGCGTCGTAGTGCTCGCGCTCTATCGCGTGGATGAACTCGATGCCCGTGACCTCACGCATTGCGTCCGCGTGCACGCCGACCTCGGACAACTGCCGGGCGGTGGGGGTCGCGCGTCCTCGCAGCAGGTAGCCGTCCAGACGGTGGTCGGGGGCTACGCGATGTGCAGTGAGCGCGCCCCACTTCCACCGGGTGTCGGAATCTGCGAGCACGGCCACGCGGGGCTGGGAATTGGTACGGG
Organism: Streptomyces sp. HSW2009; assembly: GCF_040240285.1. Classification (NCBI taxonomy): domain Bacteria; kingdom Bacillati; phylum Actinomycetota; class Actinomycetes; order Kitasatosporales; family Streptomycetaceae; genus Streptomyces; species Streptomyces sp. HSW2009. The sequence goes on from NZ_JBEHZD010000247.1 coordinate 4,048, forward strand.
TGGGCACGTCGCTGACGCTAGGAAGGGTTTGCGAGTCACGGCCCAACTCCGGCGCAACAAACGGTTAACAGCATGTCGACGGTTAGCGAACCCGGCCGCCGGAGCAGCGGGTTAACCATTCCGACTTCCTTCGTTCACCTTCTCGTATGCCATAGGTCAAGACGAATGCCGGGCGGACACCTACCGTCACCCGGGTGGTTAAGCTCTCCGTCATCGTGCCGTTCTACAACGTGCAGACCTACGCACCAGACACCTTGAGAAGTCTGCGCGCCAACGCGCGGGAGGACTTCGAATTCATTCTCGTCGACGACTGTTCACAGGACGGGACCCCGGAACTCCTGGAACGCGCCGAGCGCGACCTGCCAGGGGCGGTCCTCATCCGGCACGAACAGAACGGCGGGCTCGCCACCGCACGCAATACGGGGCTGGACGCGGCCCGCGGCGAGTACATCACCTTCCTGGACGGTGACGACTGGCTCGCGCACGGCTACTTCGAGCAAGTCCTCTCCGCCATGGAGGAGTTGGGCTGCGACTTCGTCCGCACCGACCACGTCCAGGTCACCAACCGGTCGCGCTCCATCCACCGGGTACCGGTCGGCATGCGCAACACGGTCCTCAACCCGCGGGACGTGATCCTGCCCTCCGACCGGTCCACCTCCGTGGACTACGCGTTCGCCTGGGCCGGGATGTACCACCGCAGACTGCTGGACGACGGCCTGCTGCATTTCACGCACGGACTGCGGACCGCAGAGGACCGCCCGTGGATCTGGAAACTGCACCGCGAAGCGAAGACTTTTGCGGTACTCGGCCTGCTCGGCGTCTTCTACCGGCGCGGCGTCGCCTCCTCGCTCACCCAGATCGGCGATGTGCGGCAGCTCGACTTCATTCGCGCATTCGACCAGGTCATCGAGGAAACCGCGCGGGACAGGGAAGCCGCCAGACTTCTCCCGAAGGCCGTCCGCACGTATTGTGCGATTATTTCCCACCACCTTGGTGGCATCGAAAGGTTTGAACCGGCCGTGGCACGTAAGTTGCGCACCATGAGCGCGGCGGCGATGAAGCGGATGCCGCAGCAGGTGCTGGACGAGGCGCTGGACGCCATGGACTACGACCGCGCCGCGCGGCTGCGCAAGCTGCGCCGCCGCCCCGTCGGCCCGGAGGTCGCGGCCTGATGAGCACCCGCAACCGCACCCAGATCTTCTTCGCGTCCACGCTGTACGGCGCCGCGACGCTGGCCGCCGCCATCGACGCGGACTGCTTCGACGAGGCCGACCGCAGGCTGCTCCTGGTGAGCAACAACGCGGGCATCCCGGAGACCACGCCCGGCCTGGATGAAATGCCCGGCTTCGAGGTGCTGCGCTCCCGTTTCGACGGCGTTCTGTCGTGGAACGAGACGATCCGCCCGTTCCACCCTGGCGGCTGGTCCCCGCGCGGCGACGACGCCCCGCTGTGGGAGCGCCATCTGCGGCTGCTGTGGGGGCTCGGCGACGACGATGTCGAGATCGTCCTCGAATCGATCCAGGTCAACCCGGCCCTCGCGCTCGCCAGGCTGTTCCCCAACTCTCCGCTGGATGTGTACGCGGACGGCCTGATGAGCTACGGGCCCACCCGGAACAAGCTCTCCCCCCTGGTCGGCACCCGGGTGCGCCGGTTGCTCCACCTGGACCTGGTGCCGGGGCTCAAGCCGCTGTTGCTGACCGAGTTCGGGGTACCGTCCGAAATCGTGCCCACCGACCGGTTCACCAAGGTGCTCGCCGAGATCGCCGGGGTCTCCCCCGAGGTCACGGTGCCGGACGCGACGCCCGGCGCCGCAGGTCCCGCGCTGCTCCTTGGCCAGTACCTGTCGGCGCTGGACATCCTCACCCCGCAAGAGGAAGAGGAACTGCACGTCCGGATGTTGCGCGGGGTGGTCAGGCTCGGGCACCGCGAGGTGGTCTTCAAGCCGCACCCGACCGCGCCGGCCCGCTGGTCGCACCTGCTCGAACAGGAGGCGAGCACCCTCGGCGCCGAGCTGACCGTGGTGGACTCGCCGGTGCTGGCCGAGGTGCTCTACCAGCGCACCCGCCCGGCCCTGGTCGTCGGCTGCTTCTCCACCGCGCTGATCACCGCGAGCGCCCTGTACGGCCTGCCCGTCGCCCGTACCGGCACCGACCTGCTGCTTGAGCGGCTGACCCCGTACCAGAACAGCAACCGCATGCCGGTGACCATCGTCGACGCGCTGCTGCCCGACCTGGAGGACCGGGCGGCGGTCCAGGCATGGACGGCGCCGCCCGGGGACCGCGCCGGCAAGGAGCTGACCGGCCTGGTCACGGCCGTCGGCTTCGCCATGCAGGCGAAGATCTACCCGGACCTGCGGCCCGCGGCCGAGCGCTACCTGTCCGCCAAGCTCAACGCCCACACCTGGCGCTACTTCAAGCGCCGCCGGCTCACCGCGCTCGGCCTGCCCGGGGCGGTGCCGTCGCACCTGTCGTTCCTGCCGCGCAATCCGACGGTGCGCAAGGTGGCCCGCAGGGCCCGCGCCGTCCAGCGCCAGATCAAGAAAAGGGCAGCCTTCGGATGACGGTCCCGAGTACGGCACCGGGGCCGCTCCCCGATGCCGTGACCTCCACACCCCCGGCCGACGCGCCGGGGGTGCCCGACGCTCCGCCCGCGCTGGAGGGCAAGCCGCCCGGCCAGCGCCCGCCGGCCCGGCTGCGCGCCCTGGACGGGCTGCGGCTCGTGGCGGCGCTCATGGTCGCCTGTTACCACTACGGCGGGCGCGACGGTGAGATCGCCAAGGCTTGGGGCACCTCCCCGTCGAACCACTTCCCGACCATGTCGGAGTGGTTCGCGTACGGCTGCCTCGGCGTGCAGATCTTCTTCGTGATCAGCGGCTTCGTGATCTGTATGAGCGGCTGGGGCCGTCCGCTGAAGGACTTCTTCGCCTCCCGCGTCTCGCGCCTGTTCCCCGCCTACTGGGCGGCGATCATCCTGGTCACGCTGGTCTTCGCGCTGCCGGCGGTGGCGTTCGCGACCGTCTCGCCCAGCGACACGCTGGTCAACTTCACGATGTTGCAGCAGCCGCTGGGCGCCGATCGGGTGCTCGGCGTGTGTTGGACGCTCTGGGCCGAGCTGCGGTTCTACGCGCTGTTCGCGCTGTTCGTGGTGTTGCCCGGGGCGAGCCGGCACCGGGTGGTGCTGTTCTGCGCGGTGTGGACGCTGGCCGCCGCCATGGCCGACGCGGCCGACCAGCCGCTGCTTGATGTCGTGCTGATGCCGGAGTACGCGCCGTTCTTCATCGGTGGCATCGGCCTCTATCTGGTGCATCGTTTCGGCAGTGACGCACTGTCCTGGGGAATCGTCGGAGTCAGCTTCCTGATAGGACAGCGGTACGCGGTGGACGAGCTCTGGCACCCCCAGAACCCGGACTTCTTCTCGTACCGCCACACCTCGGTCATCATCGGCATCGTCGCGCTGGGCTACCTGGCCGTCGCACTGGTCGCCCTGGGCAAGCTGAACTGGGCCAACTGGCGCTGGCTGACCGTCGCCGGCGCGCTGACCTACCCCTTCTACCTGGTCCACGAACACCTGGGCTGGGTCGTGGTGGACACGCTGCACCAGGATCTGGACGTCCCGCCACACGCGACGTTCGGCCTCACCATCCTGGCCATGCTGATACTGGCCTGGCTGCTGAACAAGCTGGTGGAAAACCCACTGACCCCGGTCCTCAGGCGGTCCATTACCGGCAAGCGAAAGCGGTAGCGGACAGCGGGGGCCGGGGCTGTCGTTTTCCCCGGCGACCGGCTCACACGCGGTGGGCAGTTCCCATGCAGGGCGGGCAGTTCCCGCACGGTGGGTGGTTCCCGCACGGTGGGTGGTTCCCTGACAGCAGGCAGGGCCCGTACGGCCTGCGGCAGACGAAGCCGATGAACGGCCCGGGACGCACGATGCGTCCCGGGCCGTTTCTGCGTCGGGGCGTCACGGTGTGGCCGTCAATTCCAGCCCAGCAAGTAGGTGACTCCGGCATCCGAGGTTTCGGCGATTTTGACCGGGTGGGCCCCCGTGCGCAGTTGCTGGCGGTAGACCTCGACCTTGCCGGCCCGTTCCGCGAGAAAGGCGATCTGTTTCTTGTCGGGTGACGGGACGGCGCCATAGGAGGGCGCGCCGGTCCCGATCGGCAGGGGCTCGACGTCTCGGACGATCTCCAGGTCGGCGGTGAATCTCACCCGTAGGATGCCCGCGTTTTTCTTCCCGGCGCCGGAGCAGATCAGATCGCGGTTGCTGAGCCAGAATTCCGGCGCGCAGTCGGGCACTTCCGCGCTGCCGCGGGGAATCTCCGGGCCCTCGCCGCCATAGTCCACGCTCCGGCTCAGCGGAGTTCCCACGGTGTGTTGGGCGCCGTGTTCGCGGAGTTGGAGCTGGTTCCAAATGGGGTTGTGCTCGGCGATGTAACCGCCCGTGGGGTGCACGGCGGACTCGTCCATGTCGGAGTCCTCGTCACGCCAGGCGACGCCCCCGCCGAAGGACACCTCGCTCAGCGGCCCGCCATCGGCGTCGACGGCCGGGCCGCGGTCCCTGGCGTCCTTGGCGGGGCTGAGCGGAGGCCGACTCCGCAGCCGGCCCCGGCCGTCGACGTACCAGAGGTCGCCGTCGTGGAAGACCGGATAGCTGTCCTGCGGCGGATCGGGCAGGGCCTGGTCGTCGGCGCCCGGGCCGACGGGGAGCCCGGTGCGCACGTCGAAGGCGACCGCCTGTCGGCCGGTGTTCGCCGGGCCGGTCATGCGCCCGGCCATCAGGCTGTAGTCCTCGTTGAACATCTGCCGCAGCGCCGACGAGGAGGGGTAGCCGTCGCCGCCGTCGTGGCAGGCGTAGGAGCCGCCCGGGTTCGCGTCCGCCGGCATGTCGCCCGAAGCTGAGGTGATGAGGCTGCCGTCGCGGACGGAGACCGCGCTGAGGGAAATGCCGGTTCTCGTGGCGCAATTGAGGAGAAGCACGGTATCCGGGACCCGAAAGTCTTCCGGTTTCCCCTGGGTCCGGGGCTTTTGCTGCTCGGGGCCGGCCGCCGGGGAATTCGCCGAGCTGTCGCAGCCCACTAGGCAGGAGAGTGCGATGAGGGCGAGAAGAGCGGTGTAGAGGGAGGGAGTTCGTCGTCGGAGAATGAGCCCCATGGGTTCTCCTAGCGTCGCCGACCGGGCGTTGCCGTACCTCGGGTGTCGTACCTCGGATTCGTACGAGAGAGCGCCACTGTAGCCGCCCCCGACCCCGGCCAACCAGGCGGCAGTTGGCCGCCGGGCTGATGCCTGGTACGCCGAATCCTTTCCGCTGGAGTGCGACCCCATTCGGCAATGCGATCCGCGCGGTACACCGATGTCGCGCTACGGACACCTTCCCCGCACGTTCCTTTCCCTCCGTCCCCATTTCGTACGATCCGGTGCCGGGTTCGCGCGTTCTGATACCGGGTTCGCATGATGCGGTGCCGGGTTCGTACGATCCGGTGCTGGGTTCGTATGACCCGGTGCCGGGTGCCGTCCCGAATCGCCGCATTCTCCGTGCGGGCGGCGGGTCAGATGTAGGGGTGGGGTTGGCGGCCGAGTCGGGCGTGCCAGTCGTGTTCGAGGATGGCGTACTGCACGATGTCGTGCCAGGTGCCGTTCGCGTACCCGTGGTGCCGCAGCAGGCCCTCGCGCGTCATGCCGACCGTCGCCGCGATGCGCTGACCTGCCGTGTTGGTCGGCAGGAACCCCGCCCACATGCGGTGCAGACCGAGCCGGCCGAACCCCAACAGGCCCAGCAGGTAACCGACGTCCATGCCGTGGCCGAGGCTGGCCTGGTCGGCGCGGAAGGCCACCCCGACCTCGGCGCTGCGGTGCCCGGTGCGGACGAGCGGGTCCGGCGTCGACCGGTCGAGCACCAGCTTGGCCGTGCCGATCAACTCGTCCGTGTCGACCCTGCTGACGCCGAGCCGGTAGTGGGTGCGGGGCCGGTGCCGGGAGGTGGCGACGGCGTGCTCGACGAGCGCCACTGCGTCGAAGCGTTGCAGGGGACGCGTCCCGAAGGCGTGGCTGGTCCCGGGGTCGCTGAAGACTGCGAGCACCGCGTCCACGTCGGTGGGGTGCAGTTCGCGCAGCCGGAACCTGTTGCCCTCGACCAGGACCGCGCGCGGCCCCCGCGGCGGCGGCTCGCTCGGGGCGCGCGGTGCGCGATGGGTGCCCGCCTGTTCGGGTACGGGCAGCGGGCGTCCGCCGTCGGGGACGGCAGCGTGCTCCGGGTCGGCGGCGCGCGCCGGCGGCACGGTGCTCGCGGCGCTGGCGCCTCGGAAGTGGGGCGCGCCCCATCCGGCGCCCGTCGCCGGCGCGCCTGAGGTGTCGATGCGGGGTGCGCCCGGGCCGGGGGTGGTGGCGCCGGGCGTGCCGGGGCCGGGGGGGCCCGCGGCGGGGGTGGTGGTGCCGATGCCCGGTGCGGGCTGGTCGTCGGGGCGGTGCTCGCGCGGCGGGTCCTGACTCTGGCCCAAGCTCTGGCCCTGGTCGTGGCGCTGCCCCTGGCCCTGGCCTTCCGGCTGGCCGCTGCCGTCATCCGCGGCGCGGGCGTGGTCAGGGTCGTGCTCGGGGTGGGGGTCGCGGGGCTTGGCAAGGTCGTGGCCGGGGTTGGGGGCCGGGTGCTGGTCGCGGTCGCGGTCGCGGTCGCGCTGAGAGCGTGGGTGACGGGGGGCGTCCCGGTCACGGCCCTGGTCCGCGCCGTGCGCGCGTTCTTCTCGTTCGCTCATCGCCGGCCTCCCGCGCGGCGCCCCGCCCGGGCCCGGCGGCTGCGGGTCGCCCCCGGCCGGCCGGGCCGCCCCGGTGGGGGGGGCGGGGGGCCGGGGGCGGGGGGGCGCCGGGGGCCGGCGGGGGGGGGGGGGGGGCGCGGGGGGGCGGGGGGGGGGG
>NZ_JBEHZD010000248.1:0-10881 GCF_040240285.1 Streptomyces sp. HSW2009
GCGGCGCGGCCCGGCCACCGCTCAGGCGCGCGTGGTGTCCTTCGGCCCGCCGGCGGCTGCCGGCAGCGTGGCCGGGCGCAGGTCCGCGCCCTCCACGTCCACCCGCGGCAGCAGCCGGTCCAGCCAGCGCGGCAGCCACCAGGCGGCCTCGCCGAGCAGGGCGAGTACGGCGGGGACGAACGCCATCCGGACCACGAAGGCGTCGAAGAGCACGGCGCTCGCCAGCCCGAAGCCGACCATCTTGACCATGGAGTCCGCGCCCGTCATGAACCCGCCGAACACCGCCATCATGATCAGCGCGGCGGCCACCACGACCCGCGCGCTGTGCCCGAACCCGGTGGCGACGGCCTGCCCCGGCCGCTCCCCGTGCACGTACGCCTCGCGCATCCGCGAGACCAGGAACACCTGGTAGTCCATGGCCAACCCGAAGACGATGCCCACCAGGAAGATCGGCATCAGGCTCATGACCGGCCCGGTCTGCTCGACGCCGAAGACGCCGGCGCCGTGGCCGCGTTGGAAGACCGTGACGACCGCGCCGAGGGCGGCCAGCACCGACAGCAGGAAGCCGAGCGCGGCCTTGAGCGGCACCAGCAGCGACCTGAAGACCACCAGCAGCAGGACGAAGGCCAGCCCGACGACGACCACCAGGTACGGCACCAGGGCGTCCTGCATCTTCTGTGCGACGTCGATGTTGAGCGCGGTGGTACCGGTGACCGCGAAGGTGGCACCGGTCTCGGACAGGGCCGCCGGCCGCAGGGCACGGATGGCGTGTACGAGGTCCTTGGTGCGCTCGCTGGTCGGCGCGTACGCGGGCGTGACGGTCAACACCGCGGTGTCCCGGGCCCGGTTGAACTCGGCCGGGGAGACCGCGACCACGCCTTCGGTGCCGGTGATCCGGTCCGCGACCCGCCGCGCGGCAGCCGTCGGCCGTGCGGTCCCGCGCAGGTCGACCACGACGGCCAGCGGGCCGTTGAACCCGGGCCCGAAACCGTCGGCGAGCGCGTCGTACGCCCGCCGCTCGGTGGTCGAGGTGGGCTTCGCCTCGTCGCCCGGCATGCCGAGTTGCAGATCCGTCGCCGGCACCGCGAGCGCCCCGAGCCCGGCGACCGCGGCCACCAGCACCGGCACGGGGCGACGGAGCACGAAACCGGCCCACCGGGTGCTCGCCTTGCCCGCGGCGGGGGCACCGGCAGCGATGTTCACGGCCCCACCCCGTCCCGGCCGGCCCGCGCGGCCCGCGCCCGCCCGGCCGAATCGGATGCGCCGGGCACCACGGCCGGGCCGGCCACCACGGGCGCCCCCGCCCCCGGCGCCCGGGTCACCCCGTCGGTCCCGGCGGGCCAAAACCGCGTGCGGCCACCAGCCGAGCAGCGCCGGTACCAGGGTCAGCGCCACCAGCACGCCGACCGCGACCGCCCCCGCGGCGCCCAGGCCGATCTTGGTGAGCATCGGGACGCCCACCACCGCGAGGCCGGCCAGCGCGATGATGACGGTCAGCCCGGCGAAGACGACGGCGGCGCCCGCGGTGCCGGTGGCCAGCCCCACCGCCTCCTGCGGGCCGTGGCCGCGCCCGCGCTCCTCGCGGTAGCGGGAGACGATGAACAGGGAGTAGTCGATGCCCACGGCGATGCCGAGCATCATCGCCAACTCGCCAGTGGTCGACGACAGCCCGAGCGCACTGCCGAGCGCGGTGATCGCGAACATGCTCACCGCCACCCCGACCAGCGCGGTGACCAGCGGCAACCCCGCGGCGGCCAGCGATCCGAAGGTGATCAGCAGCACCACGGCGGCGACCCCGACGCCGAGCGCCTCGCCGACGCCGGCCGAGCCCTCGCCCTCCAGCGCGCTGCCGCCCGCCTCGACGGTCAGCCCGGCCGCCCTGGCCCGCTCGACGGCACCGGTCAACTGCTCGCGGCTGTCGTCGCTGACCTCGTCCTCCTTCACCTCGTACGCGACGGTGGCGTACGCCGTACCCGCGTCCTCACTCACCCCCTGGCCGGCGAACGGATCGGACACATCGGTCACTTGCGACCCGGCGGCCACATCGGTCAGCAGGGCCTCGATGGTCGCGCGGTACGCGGCCGAGGTGACCCGCTGCCCCTGCGGGGCGACGAAGACGACGCGGGCGCTCGCGCCGTCCGCCTCACCGCCCGGGAACCGCTCGTCGATGAGGTCGAACGCCTGCTGCGCCTCGATGCCCGGCATGGACGTCGAGTCCTCCGGGGGCTCCGGCGCATGGGCCGACGCGAAGAAGAGGGCGGCCAGCGCGGCCACCCACAAGAGCCCGACCCGGCGGCGGCGCCGATGCGCCCAACGCCCCATCCGAGAAAGGTAACTGGCCATACGAGAGGTCTCCGTAACTGCTCTGGGAACCCCTCAAGCCTTTCCGGCCGGCCCCGGCACGTCGTCCGCCGTGCCGACAATCCGGGCTACTCACTATCGAGTACGTCCGCCGCGGGCCGTCATCGCGCGCACGTACCCGGGCGGCTCCGCGCCGCGCACCCGGGCGCGTGCCCCCGCCCCGTGCCGGCGGGCGGCCCGGCCGGCTCAGCCCACCGCGGGCTGCTCCACCGGCGCCTGTGTGGCGGGTAGGTCGCGCTCGCTGCGCATCGGACTCGCGGCGAGGATGAGCCAGCAGGAGGCGACGATCGCCGTCATGATCCACACCGCGGACCGGTAGCCGACCACGTCCCCGAGCACACCGCCGAGCAGCGAACCGACCGGGATGGTGCTGTGGTTGATGACCATGGCCGTGGCCACCACCCGGCCGAGCAACTGCGGCGGGCAGTAGGACTGCCGGAAGCTGCCCACCACGATGTTGGCCACCGCGACGCCGATCCCGACGGCCAGCGCGCCCGTCACGAACAGCCAGACGCCCGGCCCCGGCGTGGTCAGCGGCATCAGCAGCGCGAAGGGCGCGGTGACCGCCTGGAAGACCAACAGCCCCCGGGCCGAGCCCACCAGGCGGCTGATCCGGGTGGCCAACAGCGCGCCCACGATGCCGCCGACGCTGCCGCTGGCCAGGACGAGCCCCACCATCGCCGGGCTGAGCCCGACGGTGCGCACCAGGAACACCACCTGCACGGCCTGATAGCCCATCAGCGCCATGTTGACCGTGGCGCCCCAGATCACCATCGGCCGCAGGTACCGGTCCCGGGCCACGAACCGCAGCCCCACCGCGATCTGCCGGCGCAGCGGGAGCCGTTCCGCGGCGGGCTCCTTGGCGGGCTCGACCACCTCGATCCGCGCCAGGCACACCGCGGAGACCAGGAACGTGACCGCGTCGACCACCAAGCCGGCGACCGTGCCGACGAGTTGGGCCAGCACGCCCATCGCGCCCGGCCCCGCGGCCCGGGTCGCGGCCTCGCTGCCGTGCAGCTTGGCGTTGCCCTCCATCAGGTCCCGGCCGTGCAGCACGGTCTTGACGTACGTGTGGTAGGCGGTCTTGAAGTACACCCCGGCGGTGCCGCAGATCAGGGCGACGACGATCAACTGGGTCAGGGTGAGCGCATCGAGCCAGGCCGCCACCGGAATGCTCACCAGCGCCGCGCCCGCCACCAGGTCACAGACGATCATCACCGACCGCTTGCGCATCCCGTCCACCCAGGCCCCCACCGGCAGCCCCACGACCAGCCAGGGCAGCCACACCGCAGCGGCGACCAGACCGACCGCGGTGGCACCCGCGTCCAGCGCCACCACCGTGATCAGCGGCAACGCCACCGACGTCATGCTGTTGCCCAACCCGCTGACGGTCTCGCCGATCCACAACAGCCGAAAGTCCCGCTGGGCCAACACGCCCCACCGTCTTCGGGACCGATCCGGCGTCTCCTTTGCCTCTGCCGTCTCTTCCGTCTCATTCACCCGACGAATCATGCACGCCGTACCAGCAACACGCTGTACCAGCCAACTGGTTGATCCGTCACATCGCGGTAATCGGACGCCGGGTGGGGTGGTTCGTACCGTTACGGGGTGTGGTGAGTTTGGCGGGGCGACGGGCCGGAGCAGCACCGGACGGTGGACCGGATCAGCGGAGGAGCGGTGGACCGGGACGCCGGCCCCCCACCTCGGATCGGTCCCGGCCGGATCAGGCCCGACTGATTCAGCCCGTACGCCGCAACAGCGCCAAGTACATCGCATCGGTGCCGTGCAGATGCGGCCAGAGCTGCACGTCCGGGCCTTCGCCCAGGTCGGTGACGCCGGGCAGCAGTGGGCGGGCGTCGATCCACTCGGCGCCGCCGGTGGCCTTGAGGACGTCGTCGACCACCGCCCGGGTCTCCGCCAGGTGCGGCGAGCACGTCGCGTACGCCACCACACCGCCCACCCGGGCCGCCGCCAGCGCCTCGCGCAGCAGTCCGCGCTGGAGCGGGGCGAAGCCCTCCAGGTCCTCGGGGCGGCGGCGCCAGCGGGCCTCGGGGCGGCGGCGCAGCGCGCCGAGCCCGGTGCACGGCACGTCCACCAGGACCCGGTCGAAGGCGCCGGGCCGCCAGGTCGGGCGGGTGCCGTCGGCGCAGATCACCTGGTACGGGCCGGGGTTGCCGGCCAGCGCCCTGGCCACCAGCCTGGCCCGGTGCGGCTGCTTCTCGGAGGCGAGCAGCGCCGCGCCACGCTCGGCGGCCAGCGCCGCGAGCAGGGCGGCCTTGCCGCCCGGTCCCGCGCAGCCGTCGAGCCAGCGCGCGTCCGCGCCGTCGAGCGGGGCGTTCGCCAGCGCCATGGCCACCAGTTGGCTGCCCTCGTCCTGCACGCCGGCCCGGCCCTCGCGGACCGCGTCGAACGCACCGGGCTCGCCGCCTTCGACGAGCCGTACGGCCTGTGCCGACCAGCGGCCGGGCAGCGCGCGGTCGGGCCCCGCAGCCGCCAGCAGCTCGGCCGCGGTGGACCGGCCCGGGCGGGCCACCAGCGTCACCTCGGGCCGTTCGTTGTCGGCCGCGAGCAGCGCCTCGACGCCCGCCCGGCCGCCGCCGAGCGCGTCCCACAGCGCGGAGACCACCCAGCGCGGGTGGGCGTGCATGACGCCCAGGTGGGCCTCGGCGTCCTCCTCGTAGGGCGGCGCGACGCGGCGCAGCCAGCCCTCCAGGTCGTCCGCTGCGATCTTCCTGAGCACGGCGTTGACGAACTTGGCCCGTCCGTCGCCGAGCACCACCCGGGCCAGTTCCACGCTGGCGCTGACCGCGGCGTGGGTGGGAATCCTGGTGCCGAGGAGCTGGTGCGCGCCCAGGCTGAGCACGTCGAGCACCGGCGGGTCCACCTCGCGCAGCGGCCGGTCGACGCAGTCGGCGATGATCTCGTCGTACGTGCCCTGCCAGCGCAGCGTGCCGTAGACCAGTTCGGTGGCGAGCGCCGCGTCCCTGGCGTCGAAGGAGCCGTCCTCCCTGGCCTTGCGGAGCAGCGGGGGCAGCACCAGGTTGGCGTAGGCGTCCCGCTCGTCGACGGCCCGCAGCGCCTCGAAGGCGAGCACCCGTACGGGGTCCTTCTTCGGCCGGCGGTAGGGCTTGGCTGGGCGGCGATCGTTCACGAAAGGTGCTCCGGAGCTGGGAAGACGAACGGGCCCAGCCTACGTGCCGGGGCGCGGCGGGCGCTTCAAGCCCCGGCGGCGGCTCACCCGACCGCCGGCCGCACCGCTTCGTGGACCAGCCGCAACTGCTCGTCCACCCCGGGCAGCCCGGGCAGCTCGCGCCCGGTGAACAGGCGCACCAGCGTCGGATCGACGATCGCACAGATCACGTGGTTGACCCCGGCCGGGCGGAGTTGGGTGCGGATCTGCTCCGCGCACTGGGCCGGCGTCCCGGCGACCGCGAGCCGCGCGACCACGCCCGGGTCGGTCAGCTCGATGCCACGGGCCGGGTCGCCGGCGCGCACGGCGGCCACCACCGGCCGCAGGGCGCTGGGGTCGACGCCGTTGCGCAGCAGTTGCTCGTCGGAGACGGCCGAGGCGTAGGGCCCGATCATGCTGCGGGCCGCTTCCCTGGCGAGCGCCCCGTCCGGGCTGGTGGCGAAGACCACCCAGGCGCCGATGTCCAGGTCACGCCAGTCCCGCCCGGCCCGTTCGGCACCGGTACGCAACTGGCGTACGGCGTACTCGTACGCCTCCCGCGTGGCGCTCATCGAATGGTGGCAGCCGTCCGACGACTCGCCCGCCGCGACGAACGACCTCGGCCCGCGCATCGCCCCCAGCTTCAGCGGCACCCGCTGCTGCACCGGCCGGGCGAAGGTGAACAGCCCCTCGTACGAGGCGAACGCGCCCCGCCGGGTGATGGTCCCCTCGTCGAGCAGGGTGCGCACCACGCCGAGCGCCTCCTTGACCCGGGCGAGCGGGCGGTGGGCGGCGGCGTCGATGCCGTACTGGGCGAGGAGGCCGAAGTTCCCGCTGGCGAGCACCGCCTCGGCCCGGCCACCGGAGAGCTCGTCCAAGGTGGCGAGCGCCTGCGCGATCAGCGTCGGCTCGCGCAGGGTGACCGGCGAAGCGCACGTGCCGAGCCGGATGGTACGGGTCTGCCCGGCGGCCACCGCGAGCAGTTGCCACGGGTCCTTGTGCCAGGTCTCGTCCGCGACGTAGCAGGCGTGGAAGCCCAGCGCGTCGGCCAGCCGGATGGAGGCGAGGGACTCGACCAGCGGGTAGTCGGGGAGCAGGGCGTAGCTGAACCGCATGGGCGCCGCCTCATCACAGCGGGAAGGGCCTGGGCAGGCGTACGGAGGAACTGAACACGCCGTGCGGACACGGGAGTTGGGACCCTCCGGACACCGTCCCGGAAAGTGTTGGCGGGCTTGCCCCGGCCTGTCCAGGGTGCGGAGGGGATGGGGCGGGTGGACACGGCCTGCGGTGAGACAGGTGCCCGCGGGGCCCGGACGCGGGGTGCGCGCGTGGGATGCGTACGCAGGGTGGGGCGAAGGGTGGGGCGAGGAGTGCGTACGCGAGGTGGGGGCGGGAGCGCGTACGCGAGGTGCCCCGCATGCCGCCGGGGCGCGGGGCGGATGCGGGGCAGCGCGGCAAGGGGCCGCGGCGGTTACGCCTCGAAGTGCTCCCCCGCCGCGATCCGCACCCCGCGCGCCCAGTCGGCGCCGGCCATCGGCTTCTTGCCCTGCGGCTGCACCCACAGCAGTTCGACGGCGTGGCTGCCGGTGCCGACGAACACGGCGTTCTTCGTCGCGGCCAGCTCACCGGGGGCGAGGTCGGTACGGTCGACGACCAGCCGTACGGACATCACCTTCAGCCGCTCGCCGCGGAACAGCGTCCAGGCCCCGGGCGCCGGGGCGCAGCCGCGCACCACCCGGTCCACCCGCAGCGCGGGCGCCGCCCAGTCCAGTTGGGCGTCCGCGACCTCGATCTTGGGCGCGAGCGAGACGCCGTCGGCGGGCTGCGGCACCGGCTGCAGGGTCCCGTCCTCGATGCCGTCCATGGTCGCCGCCAGCAGTCCCGAACCGGCGAAGGCCAGCCGTGTCAGCAGGTCACCACTGGTGTCGGTGGGCCGCACCTGCTCGGTGAGCACCCCGTACACCGGCCCGGAGTCAAGGCCCTGCTCGATCAGGAAGGTGGAGGCGCCGGTCATCTCGTCACCGGCGAGCACCGCGTGCTGCACGGGGGCCGCGCCGCGCCAGGCCGGCAGCAGCGAGAAGTGCAGGTTGACCCAGCCGTGGGCGGGGATGTCCAGCGCCACCTTGGGCAGCAGCGCCCCGTAGGCCACCACCGGGCAGCAGTCGGGGGCGATCTCGCGCAGCCGGTCAAGGAAGTCCGTGTCGCGCGGTTTGGCCGGCTTGAGCACCTCGATGCCGGCCTCTTCGGCGCGCTGCGCCACCGGGCTCGCGACCAGCCGCCGACCGCGCCCGGCGGGCGCGTCGGGCCGGGTGACCACGGCCACCACATCGTGCCGATCGGACGCGAGCAGTGCGTCCAGGGCGGGTACGGCGACCTCGGGGGTACCGGCGAAGACGAGCTTCATGTCTGGCGGACTACCTCTCACACGCTGCGGAACGGCGCCCCAGTCTAGGCCGCCGACCGCGCGCGGGCCCGGTGCCGGGCCCCCGCTGGGCCGAGCCCCGATCGGGGGGCGTACGAGCCCGGCCCCGCGCGCCCCGGACCGTGACCACGAGGGCGGCTGGGGCGTTGGTCAAGTCAGATTGACCGAAATCGGGCTGCTCCAGCGGCCCGATCCTTATTCCCTGTCAATTTCAACGCCGGTTCGAGAGGCTTGTTCATGGCCGACCACGCAACCCACGACGCCCAGGCTCGGGCCAGCCTCCATCTGCTGGTCCGGGACATCGAGCGGGTCCGGCGGCAGGTGGACGCACTGCGTACGCTCACCGCCCAGCTCGGCAACGTCTACCGCCCGCGACGCACCGGCCCGTCCGCGGGCTTCGTCGTCTACGGGCGGGCGCCGGCCCCCACCGTACGGCTGGCGCAGGAGCTGCGGGACAGCATCGAAACGCTGGTCACGGCCGCGGTGGATTTCGACCGTTCGCTGGGCTTCTCGTGGGACGCGGTGGGGTCGGCGCTCGGCGTCACCAAGCAGGCGGTGCACCGTCGGTACGGCAGCCGGCGCTCCGCCTCGTCCGCGGTCGGCGACAGTGAGGTGCTGCGCACGGCCGAGCGCCCGACGGAGACGGCCGTGCCCATCGTCCCCGCCGCCCGCTCCGTCCCGTCCCTCCCCGCCCTCCGCGAAGAGCCCCGCCCGGGCGCCCTCCCCGGCCCCCGCAACGGCTGACCACGCCCCGACTCCCCATCCCCCCACCTGCCCGACTCTCCCCCACCGCTCCCCGCTCTCCCACCCCGTACTTCCTCCCCCTCCCCACCGGCCCGGCGGCACCCCACCGCCGGGCCGGTGTGTTGTACGGGCCGGAGCGGGTCGGCCGTCGGCTACTGAGCCCGTACGCTCCGCCCGTACGCGTCCCGCCTCCGCAGCGGCCTACCCCACGGCCCGACCGGTCAGACCGGCTTCCGGCGCCGTCGCCCGGCGACCGGGCACAGCGGCGACCCCGCACCGGTACGGCACGCCGCAACCCACAGCCCCGCCCCTCACCCGATATCGGGCGGGTCCACCCGCACCCACACCGGCTCGCCCTGGCGTCTGGTCAGCCGCGTGGCCTGGGCCGACTTCAGTGCGCGGGCGAGTGCCGCGCCCTGGCCCGGGCGGACCCGGATCAGCGCGCGCTGCCACTCCTGCGCCCCGGCGGACGCCGCGACCGGCGGCGCGAGCCGCGACTCGGCACCGGCCGCCGCATCACCCGGTCGGCCGCCCCGGCCAGGACGCGGATCGGTCGCCGGCACCGGGCCGAGCACCTCAGCCGTGTCCGGCAGCTCCAGGAGGTCGAGCAGGTCCGCGACGGCTGCGCCGGGCCCGGAGACGGCCGCCATCCGGGAGACCGGCGGGAACCGCAGCTCGGCCCGCTCGGCCAGCTCCCGCGCCGCGTGCCCGGCCGGGTCCCAGCGCACCAGGGCCTGCACCGGGCGCAACGTCGGTTCGGCCACCACGGTCACCACCCCGCCCACGTCCTGCCCGCGCACCAGCGCCGCCGCCGCCAACCAGCGGCGCAGCGCCTCCTCACCGGCCCGCAGATCGGGCCGCGACAACAGGGCCCAGCCGTCCAGCAGCAGAGCCGCGGCATAGCCGGGACCTGCGGCGACAGGTTCGGCGCCGGGCGTGGCGACCACCAGCGCGGGGCGGTCGGGGACGGTCGTCCGTATGTGGTCGCCGCTCGACGACAGCACCGGCACCTCAGGGAAGGCCCGCCCCAGCTCCTCGGCCGTGCGCTGCGCGCCGACCACCTGCGCCCGGGTCCGCCGCCCGCCGCACTCGGGGCAGTGCCAGTCGGGGAACCCGGTCCCGCACCAGCCGCAGCACAGCGCCACGTCCGCGGCCGGCGCCTGGAGCGGCCCCTGGCAGCGGGTGCAGCGTGCGGGCGTACGACAGCGATCGCAGGCGAGCCGCGGTACGTACCCCCGCCGCGGCACCTGCACCAGGACCGGGCCGTGTCGCAGGCCCGCGCGCGCGGTCTCCCAGGCCAGGCTGGGCAACCGGGCGGCCCGGGCCGCGCCGTCCCGCCCCAGTTGCTCATCGCCGACCGTCCGTACCAACGGGGCCGCGGCGCGGGCGACTTCGCGCTCGGCCGCGAGCGGCAGCGCCCACCGGCTGTCCACGAGCTGCGCCGCCTCGACCGTACGGCTGACGCCACCCAGCAGGAACGCCGTCCGCTCGTGCGCGCTGCGCAACAGCAGCACCTCGCGGGCGTGCGGCTGCGGCGCGTGCCGCTCGCTGTGGTTGGCGTCGCCGTCGTCCCAGATCGCGACCAGGCCGAGCCGGTGCACCGGGGCGAACATCGCGGCCCGGGTACCGACCACGGCCCGCACCGCGCCCCGGTTGATCGCCAGCCAGCGGCGGTAACGCTCTTCGGGACCGCTGTCGGCGGTGAGCAGCGCGTGGCGGCCGGCGCCGAGCAGCGCGGTGAGCGCGGCGTCCACCCGCGCGGCGCTGCGCCCGTCGGGCATGACGGCCAACGCCCCGCGCCCGGAGGCGAGCGTGGCGGCCATCGCCCGGGCCAGCTCGTCCGGCCACTGCGGCCCCGGCAGCGCGGTCCACACCGCCCGCGGCGCATCGCCCCTGGCCAGCGCCTGCAAGAAGCTGGGCCCGTGCGGATAGCGCCGCCAGCCACCCGGCTCCGGCGGCCCCGGCGGTGGCAGTGGCGCCGGCGACGGCTGGGCCTCGACCCGGGCGTGCCGCTGCGGCACGGCGAGTTGCAACACGTCCGCGAGGGAACCCGCATACCGGTCGGCCACCAGCCGGCACACCGTGAGCAGCCCCGGCCCGAGCGCCAGCTCGGGCGAGAGGACCTGGGCGATGACGGCCAACCGCCCCCGGTAGTCGGATTAGGCCCCCCCCGCCCGGCTCTGTG
>NZ_JBEHZD010000249.1:0-10906 GCF_040240285.1 Streptomyces sp. HSW2009
GGCATCGGGGTGCGGGGGCCGGACTTCGGGGTGGAGTTCACCGGCGGCCGGTTGGTGGAGTACTCGACCGCGGCCCCCGGGGGGGGGGGCCCGGGCCGGGGGGGGGGGCCCGGGGGGCCCCCGGGCCGGCCCAGCGGGTGGGCCGGCCGGTGTGCGGGGCTGGATCAGCCCATGTGCGGGTAGCGGTAGTCGGTCGGCGGGACCAGCGTCTCCTTGATGGAGCGGGTGGAGGTCCAGCGCATCAGGTTCTGCTTGGCACCGGCCTTGTCGTTGGTGCCCGAGGCGCGCCCGCCACCGAACGGCTGCTGGCCGACGACGGCGCCGGTCGGCTTGTCGTTGATGTAGAAGTTGCCCGCGGCGAAGCGCAGTGCCTCGCAGGTGGCGGCGGCAGCGGCGCGGTCCTGCGCGATGACGCAGCCGGTCAGGCCGTAGGCCGAGGCGGACTCCATCTGGGTCAGCATCTCGTCGTACTTCTCGTCGTCGTAGACGAAGACGCCCAAGATCGGGCCGAAGTACTCGTCCTTGAAGATCTCGTTCTCGGGGTCGGTCGAGACGAGGACGGTCGGGCGGACGAAGTAGCCCACGCTGTCGTCGTAGGTGCCACCGGCGACGACCTCGATGGTCGGGTCGGCCTTGGCGCGGTCGATGGCCGCCTTGTTCTTGGCGAAGGACCGCTCGTCGATGACGGCGGACATGAAGTTCGTCAGGTCGGTGACGTCACCCATGGTCAGGGCGTTCACCTCGGCCGCGAACTCTTCCTTCAGGCCGTTCTCCCACAGCGACCGCGGCACGTACGCGCGCGAGGCCGCGGAGCACTTCTGGCCCTGGAACTCGAAGGCGCCACGGGTCATCGCCGTCTTGAGCACCGCCGGGTCGGCGGACGGGTGGCCGACGATGAAGTCCTTGCCGCCGGTCTCGCCGACCAGCCGCGGGTAGGTCTTGTACTTGTCGATGTTGGTGCCGACCGTCTTCCACAGGTACTGGAAGGTCTTGGTGGAACCGGTGAAGTGGATGCCCGCCAGGTCGGGGTGGTTCAGGGCCACCTCGGAGACGGCGATGCCGTCGCCGGTCACCAGGTTGATGACGCCCTTCGGCAGCCCGGCCTCCTCCAGGAGCTGCATCAGCAGCACGGCGGCGTGGGTCTGGGGCGGGGACGGCTTCCACACGACCGTGTTGCCCATCAGCGCCGGAGCGGTCGGCAGGTTGCCCGCGATGGCGGTGAAGTTGAACGGGGTGATCGCGTAGACGAAGCCCTCAAGGGGCCGGTGGTCGCTGCGGTTCCACACGCCCGGGGCGTTGGCCATCGGCTGCTCGGCGATGATCTGGCGCGCGAAGTGCACGTTGAAGCGCCAGAAGTCGACCAGTTCGCACGGGGTGTCGATCTCGGCCTGCTGCGCGGTCTTGGACTGGCCCAGCATGGTGGAGGCGGCCAGCGTCTCGCGCCAGGGGCCGGAAAGCAGCTCGGCGGCCTTCAGAATGATCGCGGCGCGGTCGTCGAAGGCGAGCGCGCGCCAGGCCGGAGCGGCGGCCAGCGCGGCGTCCACGGCGTCCTGCGCGTCCTGGGCGGTCGCGTTGCCGTAGGTGCCGAGCTTGGCGGCGTGGTTGTGCGGCTGCACGACGTCGAAGCGCTCGCCGCCACCCAGCCGCTTCTCGCCACCGATGGTCATCGGCAGGTCGATGGGGTTCTCGGCAAGCTCCTTGAGCTTGATCTCAAGGCGAGCGCGCTCGGGAGTGCCGGGTGCGTACGTGTGCACCGGCTCGTTCACCGGCGCGGGGACCTGGGTCACAGCGTCCATGGCCGTGTCTCCTTCGATCGTCGGGTCTGCGTACGAAAACGTTCTGCGTACGGAACGTAAGGGCGGCGGCACGGGGCCACCAGGGCGCGGGGCGCGCCGGCTCCGTTCCGGCCCCGTCCCGCGGGGTCGGCCGGCGCCGTGTGCACCGGGGCCGCCGCGGCGGTCTGCCGGGCGGACCGGTGCGGGCCGGACGGGGAACCACCGGCCACGCCGGGTGCCCCTGCCAGTCTTACTCTTCTCGGCCGCCAGCCATCGGGCGACGGGGCGGCCGAGCAGGGCCTACGGGGCCGGGCCGCGGCGCGCCCCACGGGGCGGCCGGAGCCGCCGTGGGACCCGTGGGCCCGGTGTGGGCGATCAGCCCCGGCTCACCAGCGAGCGCAGGAAGAACACCAGGTTGGCGGGGCGCTCCGCGAGGCGGCGCATGAAGTAGCCGTACCAGTCGGTGCCGTACGGGACGTAGATGCGCATCTGGTGGCCCTCGGCGCGCAGCCGCTCCTGCTCGGCGACGCGGATGCCGAACAGCATCTGGAACTCGTACTCGTCCAGCTTACGGCCGTTGCGGCGGCCGAGTTCCTGCGCAATGGCGATCAGGCGCGGGTCGTGGGAGCCGATCATCGGGTACCCGTCGCCCGCCATGAGGATCTTCAGGCAGCGCACGTACGCCTTGTCGACCTCGCGCTTGTCCTGGAAGGCGACGTCGGCCGGCTCCTTGTACGCGCCCTTGACCAGGCGGACCCGCGAGCCCTCGGTGGCCAGCGCGTGGCAGTCCTCCTCCGTGCGGAACAGGTAGGACTGCACGACCGCGCCGGTCTGCGGGAAGCGCTCGCGGAGCTCGCTGAGGATGGCCAGCGTGGAGTCGGTGGTGGTGTGGTCCTCCATGTCGAGGGCCACGTTCATGCCGGCCTCGGCCGCGGCCTCCACGACGGGGGTGACGTTCGCCAGCGCGAGGTCGTGCCCGCCGGGCAGCGCCTGGCCGAACGCGGAGAGCTTGACCGACATCTCCGTACGGGCGCCGAGGCCCAGCGGGGCGAGCGACTCGGCCAGGGCCAGGTAGGCGTCGCGGTTGCGGCGCGCCTCGGCGGGGTCGGTGATGTCCTCGCCGAGGAAGTCCATCGTCACGTCGAGGCCGCGCTCGGTCAGGCCCTGGATGACCGACAGGGTCGGGTCCAGGAGCTCACCCGCGACGAAACGGTCCACCATGGGGCGGGTGACCGGCGCGGCCGAGACGATACGGCGGATGGCGTCGCTGCGGGACGCAGCGAGCAGCACGGGACCCAGCACGGGGCACCTCCACGTTGCGGTTGTTCTTGTCAAGGCTGATCGCACCGGGCGGCCGATGGCCACGACGGCAAGGTGAGCCACTGTGAAACCTAAGGAGCAGATCCGGTGCACGACCATCGACACCTGTCACGCATCGGTGGCTGAGATCTCAGACAGATGTATGACAATGGTGTCGGTGATGCACTTCGTTGTCCGCCGGGCGTACGCCGGGGCGAAGCAGGGGGCGCTGGTCGAGATCCGGCCAGTGCTCTCGCAGCGGCGCTCCCGGGGCCGGGCGCGCACCGTCTGGCACTGCGCCCGCACCGTCTGGCACCCGTGCCCGCCGGCCGCCCGGCCGGGGGGCCGCGCTGGGGGTGCGGCCGGTTCGGCTGTGGCTGCGGCTGGTTCGACCGTGGCTGTGGCCGCTTCCGCCTGTCCGACCGGCCCGCAGTCGGCCCGTCAGTCGGTCTGCCTGTCGACCTGTCGTTCGCTCTGTCGGCTGGGCATGGAGCGGTCCGTCTACCAGTCGGACAGACGCACAGCGGGGCGGTCCGTCGCCGCTCCGGCAACGGGTCGGACGGCTGGTGATGTGGGTGCGGGTCGCCCGTACGGGCGTACGCCGCCTGCGGGGCGCCGCGTACCGACGGGGCACGGCGCGGCGGGGCCGGGGCGCGGGGCCACGGGGCGCGGAGGGGGCCGTACGGGACGGGTCCGCGCCGCCGGCGCGACACTCCGCGGAGTGCGGCGCAACCATCGGGACGGAGCAGGCACCGGCGTCGGCACGGGGTCGCGTGCGGCTCCGGGGCACCGGCCGTTGCCCGGTCCGCACGCGCCGCTCCTCGCGCGTGTACGCGCGGGAGGCTCCCGCACGACGGGGCGGCCCGGCGGCCCCGTACAGAGGGGGTACGACGGGTGCGCTGAGGACGACGGGGCCGTGCCCCACGGTGCGGCGGTGCGACCGGTGCGGTGGGACCCGACACGGCGGGGCCAGGCGCGACGGGGTGCGCCCCGGAGCGCGGCGCCGGCGGGGCCGGGCAGGCGCCGGAAACGGGGCGGCTGCCGGTGGAGACGGGAGAAGAGCGCGCAGAGCCGCGAAGCAGCGAGCACGAGGCGGTGCACGGCCAGCACCAGGCAGTAAGCGTAGGCAGCAGGCAGCAAGCAAGAGGTGGAGCGGGGCGGAGAAGGAGGCAGTGGGAGGCCCGGGCCGGGGCCGCCCGCTCCCCCTCCCCCACACGCCCCGCACCGCCCGGACACCGCCCCGTACGGGGCGCGCCGGGCAGCGCGGAGTCCGGGGGCCCGGACGGCACACGACACATCGAAGGGGGCCACGCGACGGATGCGCGGCGACTACCAACAACTCGTGGACGAGATCTCGGCGATCTTCGGCGCCCCCGCGACCCTGGAGGACCGGGACTTCGGGCTGATCGCCTTCGGTGTGCACGACAGCGATGACGACTTGGCGATGGATCCGGTGCGGACCCGGTCGATCCTCCAGCGCCGTTCGACGGCCGCGGTACGGGCGTGGTTCGAAGGCTTCGGCATCGCGCGCGCGCAAGCCCCGTTGCGCATTCCGCCGGACCCCGCGGCCGGGGTGTTCATGGGGCGCATCTGCCTGCCCGTGCGGCACCGGGGCATCGTGCACGGCTACGTGTGGCTCCTGGACGACGGCCACCTCTCCGACCTCGAACTGGGGCGCCCCGGCGCCCCGGCCGACCCGCGGCTCACCCAGGCCATGGAGACGACGGCGCGCATCGGCGCCCTGCTGGCCGCGGAGGCCCGCAGCGGGGCGGAGCTCGGGGTGTTGCTGCGGGCCCTCCTGGTGGGGCCGTCCGGCGGTCGGGACGAGGCGGAGGCGGGGCTACGGGCCGCGCTCCGTTCGGCGGCGCGCGGCCCGCTCGCGATCGTCGCGGTCACCCCGTGGGACGCCGAGAACCCCGCCGAGGCCGGCCCACTGCCCAACCTGCCGGGGCTGGCCGCCGTCTGCGCCATCGCCGATCAGGCGCGCCCCGGGGCGTCGGGCGGCCAGGGCGGCGCGGCCGGCGGGCCGAACCCGGGCACGAGCCTCGCGGCCCTGGTACGGCTGCGCTCCGCGGCGTCCGTCGACCCGGCCCTGGCAGCAGCGGAGCAACTCCTGCGCTCCCCGCGCGCGACGGCCACCGGAAACGGAGCGCGCAACGACGCACCGGGCACGACGGAGCACGGGGTACGGAGTGCGGGCACGGGGCACGGGGCGGGGACACCGACGGAGGCCCGGCAGGGAGCACGGGGCGCAGCCCACGGGGCACGGGGCGCCGACGTCGGCGGCGGTTCGGGACGGGGCACGGGGCACGGAGCCGGCCCCGCCGCCCCGTCAGGTGACGACGCCACGGACGGTACGGGGCGCCGCGGTACGGAGGGCGCCGCACGGGGCGCGGAACACGGAGCACGGAGCGGTAGACCGGAGGCGCGGGGCACGGGGCACGGGGCACGGGGCGGGGACGCCGACGGGGGTCCGGCACGGAGCACGGGGCCCGGGGGCGGGAGCGCGGCGGCCGGTGTGAGTGACGTACGGCGCGAGCTCTCCGACCTGCCGGCCGCCTGGCGGGAGGCGCTGGCCGCGGGGGGGGCGGGGCGGGGCCCCGGGGCCGCGGGGGGGGGGGGGTGGGGGGCGGGGGGGGGCGCGGGGGGCCCGCCGCGGGGGGGGGCGGGGGGGGGGGCGGCCGGCCGCGCCCCCCCGGCCGGGCGGCCCCCGGGGGGGGCGGCGCGGGCGGGGGGGCGCGGGGCGCGCGCCGATGAACGGCTCGGGCCGGTCGCCAACTGGGCCGACGTCGGCCCGTACCGCCTCCTCACCGGACTGCCGTGCACGGCCCCCGACCCCGCCGTGCGCCCGCTGCTCGAACACGTCCACGCCGAACTCGCGCGTACCGCGGAGGAGTTCCTCGACCGCGCCGGCCAGGCCGGCCGTACCGCCCAGGCGCTCGGCATCCACCGGCAGACGCTGTACTACCGGCTGTCGCGCGTGGAGCAGCTCACCGGCCTCGACCTGGGCGCAGGCGAGGACCGGCTGCTGCTCCACATGGCCCTGAAGAAGGCGCGGCTGACGCGCAGTTAACGCCTGCCGGCGAGACTGGCGTATGCCGGGCCCCGTGCGCCCTTCCTCCCCGCCGGCAGAGGGCCGGGGGTTGGGGAGGCCGCCCGGGCGGACGGACAGGCCGGCGGACAGCGGCGCGGGCGGCCCGGTGGACGGAGCACGGGGAGGGGCGGGGCACGGGCGGGCGCGCGATGCCCCGTGGCCCGTACAACCACCGGTACAACGCCTCAAGACCGGGCCGGCACCCCGACAACGGAGCCAGCGCAACGGGGTCGAAACCGACGGAGCCAGCCCGCCAGGAAGGCGCTACCCCCGCTGTGGCTGCGGGTCGGCCCCGGCGGGAAGGGGGCGGCGCATGGCATGGATCAGCCAGCCGCGGCCCGTACCCGGTAGCAACGGGTCGAACGCCCGGGGCGTGGGGCGGTCGTAGTCCGCCGCGACCAGTCCGATGTCCCGCAGCTCCGGCGCCCATCCGCGTTGGCGGAACCAGGTGTCCAGGTCGGTGCGCGGGCCACCGTGCCACAGGTCGGTGAACTCGGCGGAGATCGCGGTACGGGCGGCGCGCAGCCGTTCGCCGTCCTCGCCGTGGTCGAGTTCGAGCGTGCGGCCGGGCGCCGAGAGCGCCCCGATCGCGTCGAGCAGCCCGTCGGCCGCGACCGACGGCAGCCCGTACAGCAGGCCCTCGGCCAGCCATGCGGTGCGCGCCGTGGGGTCGAACCCGGCCGCACGGAGCGTGGCGCCCCAGTCCTCCCTGAGGTCGGCGACGACGTCCACGAGCGTGCACCGCGGGCTCGCTCCGGTGGTGTGCAGCGCTTGCCTCCGGAACTCCAGTACCGGTGCGAAGTCCACCTGGAAGACCCGGGTGCCCGCCGGCCAGTCGAGCCGGTACGCCCGGGCGTCCATCCCGCAGGCGAGCAGCACGACCTGGGTGCGGCCCGCCCGTGCGGCCGTCAGCAGCGCGGCGTCCAGTGCCGCGGTGCGCACCGCCACCTGGTCGGCCATCAGCTCACGGAAGTCGGCGCTCGACGCCGCCGCGGGCGTCTCGCTCCAGAAGGTGTCCGCGCCTCCGGCTGCGTCCAGGAACACGCGCGCGTACGGATCGTCGAACAGCCGGTCCGTGCGGCGCTGCTCCAGCTCGCGCAGGAACGCGACCCACAGTGAGGTCTCCGCGAGCCCCCTGAGCGCTCCGTGGCGCGCGTCCCGTGGTGTGGGCGCTACCTGTGTCATGACGTTCTCCTCTCTAGCCACTGTCCGTTTCCGTACGTCTTCACGACTTCACGTCTTCAGGAGGTCTCGGTACGTCCCCCTCGTGCTGTGGGGCATGCCTGCGGCCCGCTCTGGCTGCGGTTTCGGTTTCTGTCGGCTCCGTGCGTCCGTCGGGCCGTGGCCCCGGCCGCTCCGTGCGGGCCCGCGGCCGTCCTGGCCCCAGCTGGTACGCGACCGTCCTGGCCCCGGCCGGCGGGCCCCGTGTCCCGCCCGCCGCAGGCATCCCCGCGCCGGCGCTAGCCCAGGTGCGTGGCCATCGGTTCGGCACTCGCCGCTGTGTCGCGGGTGGGGCGCGGGGTGTTCATCAGGGCCGCCACCAGCACGGCGGCCATGGCCAGGATCACGGCGGCCACCACGAAGGCGTCCGAGAACCCCTCCGTCAGGGCCCGTTGGGCGACCTCGGGGGTCGGCGGGTGGTGGGCGGCCAGGTAGTCGGCGGTGGCGCTGGTGGCGATCGTGTTGAGCAGTGCGGTGCCGATCGAGCCGCCGACCTGCTGCGCCGTGGTGACCGAAGCGGAGGCGATGCCGGTGTCCTCGGCGCGCACGCCGTGCGTGGCGTAGTTCATCGCCGGCGCCATCACCAGGCCGAGCCCCATGCCGACCAGGATCTCCGCGGGCAGCACCCGGGCCGCGTACGAACTGTCCGGTGTCAGCGGGATCAGCCAGGCCACGCTCGCGGCGGAGAGCAGCAGCCCGGGGGCGATCAGCACGCGCGGCGGGACCTTCGGAATGCGGCGCGCCGCGACGCCACCCGCCGCGAACAGGACGCCCGCCGTCATCGGCAGGAAGGCCACGCCGGTGACGACGGCCGAGTAGCCCTTGACGGTCTGGAGGTAGTACGTGAGGAACAGGAACATCGCGAACATGCCGACCATCGACAGGCCCACCGCCAGGTAGGCGCCGCCCCGGGTGCGGTCGGCGATGACCCGTAGCGGCAGCAGGGGCGTGGCGGCCCGCCGCTCCACCAGTGCGAACGCCACCAGCAGCAGCACACCGGCCGTCAGCAGACCGAGCACCCGGCCCGAGTCCCAGCCGGCGGACTCCGCCTCGCTGCACCCGTAGACGACGCCCACCCGGCCGGCGCCGGCGCGCAGGGCGCCGGGGACGTCGAACCTGGCGCGGCTCCGGCCGCTGTGGGCGTCGGTGGGCAGCGTGTACCAGCCGCAGACCGCCACCACGGCGATCGGCACGTTGACGTACAGGCACCAGCGCCAGTTGAGGTACTCGGTGAGGAAGCCGCCGAGCACCAGGCCGATGGCGCTGCCGCCGGCCGCGACGGCGCCGAAGATCGCGAACGCCTTCGCTCGCTCCTTCGCTCCTGTGAACATCACCGCGAGCAGTGACAGTGCCGACGGGGCCAGGAGTGCGGCGAAGGCGCCTTGCAGCGCACGGGCCCCGAGCAGGACGCCGAAGTGGCCCGCCGCGCCGCCGAGCGCGGAGGCCCCGGCGAAGCCGACGAGGCCGATGGCGAAGGCCCGACGGCGCCCCGTGTAGTCGGCGATGCGACCGCCGAACAGCAGGAGGCTGCCGAACGCGAGGGTGTAGGCGGTGATGACCCACTGCCGGTCCCCGTCGGATATGCCGAGGTCGCGCTGGGCGGAGGGCAGGGCGATGTTCACGATCGTGATGTCGAGCACGATCATCAGTTGGGCCAGGCCGACGAAGAGCAGGGCGATCCACCGTCGCGGATGCGCGTCGGCGGGGTGGGCCGCGGGGTCGGACCGTGCTGTCGGTACGGGTGCGGATGCGGAGGTCGACCCGGCCGCATCGCCGGGTCCGTGGTCGCTAGCGGGCATCTGCTTGCCTCTCTGTGCTGCCCGAGCCGCGCCGGGCTTCGTGGGTGGGGCCATGAGCCAGGTCGCGGCTCGGGCCGTGGGTCAGGCCGTGGGTGGGGCCACCGTTGGGGCCGTCGGTCGTGTCAGAGCAGGCTCGGCGGGCGAGCGCGCGCCGATCACCCGGGCCCTGATGCGCTTGAACCAGTCGAGACCCACGGCGGGGCCCGGCAGCGGCGCGCGCTGCCCCTCGCGCCCCGGAGCGCGCAGGCCGTCGATGTAGATCTCCAGTTGGCGGTGGGCCAGTTCACCGTCCTCGGCGAACGGGCCGCCGGGCAGCGGCCGGGAGACCCGCATGAGCATCAGGGCGATGTCCCCGAAGAGCACGTCGGGGCGGAGCGTCCCGGCGGCGTGGGCGCGGGTGATCAACTCCTGGACGGGGTCGGCGGCATCCTGTCGGGCTCCGCCGACGACCTCGTCGAGCGCGATCTGTCCGATGAGGCCGGGGATGACGGAGCCGAGCCGTAGGTCGAGCGCGGCGTGCAGGAACGTACGGAGCGCCTCGAAGGGCTCCGCGGGATCGCGCTGCGCCGCCGACGCGGCCTCGCGGAGCGCCGCGAAGACGTCGACGGCCACCGCCCGCAGCAGGTCGGCGCGGTCGGGAAAGCGCCGGTAGAGGGTGGCCGCGCCGACGCCGGCCCGCCGGGCGATCTCGTCCAGCGGGGCGCCCGGGCCGTACTCGGCGAAGACTTCCCGGGCCGCGCGCAGGATCTGTTCCCGGTTGCGCCACGCGTCGGCCCGCATGCGCGGCGGCGGCTGGGCACCGCCCGCCGTGGTGGGCTCTGTGGTCACGGCTCCTCCTTCGCGGGCCGGCAGGCAACCCGGGCGGGGAGGGCGGCGAGCGCCCGGCACCGCAGGGCGACGGCCACCACGCCCCCGTAGCTGGATGGTTTTTCTCCGCTTAGACCAGCGTAGGCCCTCCGTCACAATAATTCATCACCCGTTGAGTAAGTAGGCGGAAAAGAACCGGGCCCCACCGCTCCAGCGGTGCGAACCCGGTCACTGACGGCCCCACGCCTCGGCCCACATCTCGACCCCGTACCGGCCCCGTACGCTCCCTCCCCCGCACTCCCCGCCCTGATCGCGCCATCCCGCACGGCCCCGGACGACACCCGTAGCGCGGCGCCCCGTACCTGCTCCGTTCGCCGCGCATCGCCCACGGCCCGTACGCGCCGAAGGGCCGGGAACGGAGCGGGTACGGGGCGCCACAGCCGGCCCACACGGAGCGCCGTGGCACGTACTGAAGGAGCCTGCACGCGGGCCCTACGGGGCAGCGGCGAGCAGGCCGGGCGCATGGCTGGAAATGGCGCCTGAACAGGGCCCGGAGCGAGGTCCGGTCGATGTCTGAGCGCACCCCTGAGCGGGCCCGGCCGACGCCCGAACGGGGCCGGAACGTGGCCCGGTCGGCACCCGACCGCAGTCGGAGCGGGCCCCCTGTGTCCACCCCGCACCGGACTCAGGGGTGGGCGCGCAAGAGGCGCCTACGCGCGCGATGCCTCACGCAAGAAGTGCGCACGCGAGAGGTACGGACGCAACGGTGCCGAGCGCCCCGGGCGGGGGCGCGGGCCGGGGCGCGGGCCGTCGGTCTCGCCCGCCCGTGCCGCCCCGTGGGTGCGGTGGCGGGGGGGGGGCCCGGGCCCGGCCGGGGGGTGACCCCCCCGGGGGGGGGGGCCCCCCGCTCC
>NZ_JBEHZD010000025.1:0-31017 GCF_040240285.1 Streptomyces sp. HSW2009
GACCTGCCCAGCGGCGTGGACGCGGACACCGGCGAGGTGCACGGCGAGGCGGTGCGCGCCACGCTGACGGTCACCTTCGGCGCGTACAAGCCGGGCCTGCTCATCGACCCGGCCGCCGAACACGCCGGCGCCCTGCACCTGGTGGACATCGGCCTCGGCCCGTGGCTGCCGCCGGTGCCCGACGTGGAGGCGCTGCACCACGCGGACGTGGCGGCGGTGCTGCCGCGGCCGTCGGCCGAGAGCGACAAGTACCGGCGGGGCGTGGTGGGCGTCGTCGCCGGCTCGGCCCGCTACCCCGGCGCCGCGGTGCTCGCGGTCGCCGGGGCGCTGCGCGGCGGCGCGGGCGCGGTGCGGTACGTGGGTCCTGCGGCCGCTGCCGTGATCGCCCGCTTCCCCGAAACCCTGGTCACCGCGGGCCCGCCGGGCAAGGCGGGCCGCGTACAGGCGTGGGTGGTCGGCCCCGGCCTCGGCGACGACGCGCGGGCCCGGCAGGCGCTGGCACAGGTGCTGGCCAGCGACGTACCGGTGCTGGTCGACGCGGACGCGCTCCGCCTGCTGCCCCCCGAGGGCGTGCGCGGGCGCCCGGCCCCCACCCTGCTCACGCCGCACGCCGGCGAGGCGGCGGCCCTGCTCGGCCGCCCCCGCGCGGAGGTGGAGGCCGGCCGACTGGCTGCGGTACGGGCGCTGGCCGCGCGGACGGGCGCGACGGTGCTGCTCAAGGGCTCGACGACGCTGATCGCGACGCCGGATGCGGTACGGGGGGCTGCGCTCGGTGGCGCGGCTCCCGATGGCGCGGCCACTGATGGCGCGGCCACTGATGGTGTGGCCCCCGGCCCGTACCCCGTGCGCGTCAACCCGACCGGCACCGGCTGGCTCGCCACGGCCGGCAGCGGCGACGTGCTCTCGGGCCTGACCGGCGCCCTCCTCGCCACGGGCCTGCCGGCTCCCATCGCAGCCGCGGCGGGCGCCTACCTCCACGGCCTGGCGGCCCGCCACGCAGCAACGACCCCCGGCCACCCGGGCGCCCCCGTCACGGCCTTCGAGGTCGCGGAGGGGTTGGGGGAGGCATGGCGGGGGGTTTATGGGTGAGGGGGCGCCTGGCTGGGGTGGGGCTTGTGGGTGTGCGGGTGTCCATGGGCGGGAGCGGGGAGGCCCGCCCCGGTCAGGTTGGTGAGACCCGGTACTCCTCGTGGGGCGTGGCTCGTTCCCATACGGCGTCGAAGGCTGTGGCGCAGAGCTTCGCGACGTGTGGCCGGTGGTCGATCTCGGGGCCCGCCGAGCCGCCGTCGCCCGTGAAGTGGTTCCACATGACGATCCGTTGGTCGAAGAGCCAGAAGTCGTTGCCTGGCAGCGTGAGGTCGGATGCCTGGCGTCGTGGCAGCCATCGGACGGATTCGCCGGCGGTCACGTTCTGGTAGGTGCACGCGTGCTCGTACCGGATGTAGTCGCTCACGGGCTCGGAGACGATGCGCGCGCGGCGTACGACGACTCCGCGTTGCGCCGCGTCGCGTACCCAGGTGTGGAAATCGCCCCACCAGGTGGCTGGTTCGGGCCGGGGGCGCCAGCCCGCGCGCCACTGCTCGAATTCGGCTGCCTCTTCTCCGATGCCGTACGAGTCGCGCATCTCCAGATGCACGGCCGAGTGACGGGCACCGGCGATCAGGTCAACGAACGCCAAGTCGGTCTGCGACACCATGGGCTCCTCTCACTGCTCCACGAACATCCTGCCCCGCGCGAGACAGCGGACAGCGAAGGCCGAGCGGTTCGAGGCGCCCACCGGCTGGGCCCGCACCCCGCCCCTACACCCCCACCCCCCGCACCATGAACACGTCGATCGGGTCCTCCGTCTCCACCGTGAACCCGTGGCGCTCGTAGAGGCGGCGGGCGGCGCTGCCCTGCAAGACGTTGAGGGCGACGGGTACGCCCTGCGCGTCCGTGTGTTCCAGCAGCGCGCGGAGGACGGCGGAGCCGAGGCCGTGGCCCTGGTGGTGCGGGGTGAGGTAGAAGTGTTCGAGCCACTGCCGGTCGTCGTCGGCGGGCCGGAGCGTGACGCAGCCGGCGAATGCGCCGTCGACCACGATCACCGACGTGTGCTGCGGCGAGAACCCGTCCCGCAGCCGCTGCCGCACCCGGTGCTCGTCGTAGCGGCCGAGGCGTTCCAGGGCCGGGCGCATCACGGTGGCCCGCAACTCCGCGATCACCTCGACGTCCGCAGGTACGGCGGCCCGCAACTCCCAACGAACGGCGCCCCCGGCCGCATCCGCATCCGGAGACTCCAACCCAACCCCAACCCCAGCCCCAGCCCCAGCACCGTTCCCCACCGTCGCCGCCATCCCCGCCCCACTGTCTCCGTTGTCCGCGCGGCCCCGAACCCTGACGGCCATGCCCGGCCATCTCGACGGCCGCAGCCATGGCCGAAGTATCGCAGCGCCCCCGCTCACGCCGCTGAACAGGCCAAACGAGCTGAACACACCCGCCGGGCCCTGCCCCGGGCCCGACGGATGAAGCCCCCGACCGCCGGGCCTGACCGGCGCCCTCCTCGCCACGGGCCTGCCTTGCTGGGGTGGGGCTTGTGGGTGGGTTACTGCCAGCCGGCTAGCGAGACGTCTTGGTCCCCGTTGAGGTAGTGGGTGGGGGCGCTGGCTGTGGTGGCCCCTGCGTCGGCCGGATGGTCGGGCATGTCAGGCGAGTGCTTCGCGTACGCGGCGGGCGAGGTCGGTGGCGCCGGGGACCTTGCGGCGCTGGTAGACGGCGAGGGGAGAGCGCAGGGAGGCGATCGCCTTGCGGGCACGGTCGGAGACCATGCCGTCCATGAGGGTGACGGCCTGCGCCCAGGCAGCCACCGCTTCGTCGGCGCGGGCTTGAGCGGCGAGACTGTCGCCGAGGTCGGCGTAGGTGAGGACGTGGACACGCTTGTACTTCACAGGGTCCCAACGGGTGAGGGCGTCGCGGTGCTGCTGCTCGGTCCCGAAGTGGTCCTGCATCTCGGTCAGGGTCTTGGCGGTGTGGCTGGCGACGGTGCCGGCGGCTGGACCGGTCGCGAGCGAATACGACGACTGCGGGCCGTCGTCGCGAAGGAGCGCGTCCTCGGCGGCGAGCAGAGCGCGGGCGGCGGCGGAATGGTCGCCGCTCGCGGCGTGGGCCCGCCCGTGAGTGATGCGCAGCAGCGCTTCGGTACGTCCGTCGACGTGGCCCAAGCCGCGGCTCAGCGCGCCCTCCACCAGGTCAACGCAGTGGCGCGGCTGCTTGAGCTTGAGGGCTTGGTGGGCCAGGGCTCGCATCATCCAGGCGGCATGCCCGTGCGGATCGGCCTCGCAGGCCAACTGGTACCCGGCGAGGTAGTAGCGCTGGGCGGCACCTTGGTCCCCGAGGTCGTGATGTTTCCAGCCTGCTAGATAGGCGAGTTCGGCCACCGCGCCGAAGGCGTCCCGGCGTACGGCGTCGTTCGGGAAGCGGGCCCGCAGCATGGGAGCCGCGGTGTCGGCGAGATAGGCGGTGACGGTGGTCAGGCCGTGACCGCCGCCCAACCGTTCGTCGGCGGCGCTGAACGCGGCGGTGATCTGCCGTACGACGTCGACGTCCTCGGCGCCGACCACTGTCCGGCCGGTGCGGGCGCGGAGCATACGGGCGGCGGCCTCGTGGCCGTAGCCCAGTGGCATGGCGACACCGGCGCTGGTGAAGGCGGCAACGGCCAGGAAGCGGCGACGCTTGACGTCCGCACGGCCCAAGACCGTTGCTGCGGCGACCGGATCGGCGTCGAAGGGCATGGGTTCCGTGCCGTCGCGCAGTCCGATTTCCGGCAAGGTGACGGGCCGGGCTGCGCGTCTGGACAGCGCCTCCGCAAGGTAGTTGCCGGCCTGCCCGGTGGGACGTGCGCCATTGACCCAGTGGGCGACCGCGGACTTATTGGTCTGCAACATCTCGCCGTTCTCCGCAGCGATACGGCGGACATCCGTGGCGAGGGCTTCATACGTACAGCCGACCGAGGCAATCGCCTCGCGCAGCCGGGCGTTCGGTTCTCTGGGCGCCATCACGACACCTCCAGTTGGGGTCGGCGAACCGCGTATACCGCTTCAACTGCCCTTCACCGTACCCACTGTGCGTGACGAAGAGTTCACTATTCGTCAGCCGCCCGGCCCGGCGCCGCGACCACGCTCCGACCCCCAACCGACGAAGCCCCCGCCCGCCGGGCAGACGCCGGCGGTCGGGAGCTTGGGGTTCGTACGGGCCTCACGCCGCGCCGATTTCGCCGGCCCTGACGCCCGCGACGAATGCGGTCCATGCGGTGGTGTCGAAGGTGAGGGTGGGTCCGGTCGGGTTTTTGCTGTCGCGTACGGGGACGGTGTGGGGCGCGTTGGTGGCGACCTCGATGCAGTCGCCGTTGCTTGCGCCGCTGTGGCTGGACTTGTGCCAGTTCAATGCCTTGTTGTGGGCGTCAGGCATGCTGGTGTCCTCTCGGGTTGGCTTGGGGTGCGTACGGGCTACGCCGTGTCGATTTCACCGGCCTTCACGCCCGCGACGAATGCGGTCCATGCGGTGGTGTCGAAGGTGAGGGTGGGTCCGCTCGGGTTTTTGCTGTCCCGTACGGGGACGGTGTGGGGCGCGTTGGTGGCGACCTCGATGCAGTCGCCGTTGTTCCCGCCGCTGTGGCTGGACTTGTGCCAGCGCAATGCCCTGCCGTGGGCGTCAGGCATGGTGGGTCCTCTCCGGTTCGCTCGGGTGCGTACGGGCTTACGCCGTGCCGCATTCGCCGGTCTTCACGCCCGCCACGAATGCGCTCCATGCCGTCGCCTCGAAGGCGAGGGACGGGCCCGCGGGGTTCTTGCTGTCGCGGACCGGGATGGCGCTCGGCGTGCCGAAACCGACCTCTACGCATTCGCCGTTGCTGCCACCGCTGTAGCTCGACTTGCGCCAACTCGTCGTCTGGTACGCCTTGTTGTCGGTCACCGTTGAACTCCTCCGGGTCTCGGGCGGGTGGTTCCGGGGACTTTCCTCCGAGGACTGCTCGCGCCCGCTGCCGAACAAACAGGCGCACGGTGGCAGCGGGGCCGGCGCAACGGGCGCGCTCTACGATTTCGACCCATGGCGATCTATCAGGTATCGACCGCGACCCCGACCCGTGAGCAGGCCATCGCGCTGGCCCAGTCAGCCGTACGAGCTCGGCTTGCTGCCGGGGCACAGGTCATCGGTCCCGTGACGTCTGTGTTCTGGCATGACGGGGAGTTCGGGGAGGGCGAAGAATGGCAGCTCCTGCTGAAGACCACCGACGCTCGCTACCCCGAGTTGGAGCAGCACCTGTTGGCGGCGCACCCATGGCAGAATCCGGAACTCGCCGCCGTACGCGTGGTGGCCGGGGCCGAAGGCTGTCTCCGCTGGGTTGAGGAGATGACGATCTCCAACGGGATCTAAACAGCGCGGGCTAGTTCAAGGGCCTCGGCTACGGCGGGTACGTCAGAGTGCTTGGCGAGCAGGCGGAGAGTCGGATTGATGCGTTGCTTCGGCCGGACCGAGGCAACGCCCCGCGCCAGGTCAAGGACGTGCTTAGCGACCTCTGCGGCTTGTTCGACTTCGCCTGCCAGGAGGTACGACTCTGCCAGCCAGGACGAGTACAACGCCTTGTCCCGCGTGTGACGATCGTCGTATCGACCAAGTGCTTCTTCAAGTACTGGCACGGCACGCAAGGGCCGCCGCAGTGCTGTCCAGCAACGACCTGTCATGATCTTCAACTCGTCCTCGTCAACCCATGCGGCCCAGTCAGGTGAGACGGCATCACCAGGTGCATGGAGGGCGGCTTGAGCCGCTGCAAGAGCCTGTTCAGTGGTTCGTGCGTCCCCAGCTACCGCGCAGGCCCACGCATGACGTTCATGGAGAAGAGCGCGAATCGCTCCAGGGGCGTAAGCGGGAACATCCGCAGTTGCTTGCGCTCCGGCTTGGACTCCTTCGGCGATCAGGTTGTGGCTGAGCGCCTGATAGCCCAGAAATGCTAGGGCGTTGGCCGACAAGGCTGCATCCCCCGCATCCATGGCAGCGCGACGTGACTCCTCGTAGAGGTCGCGCGAATCTGCATGCCGGCCTGCGTCGAAGGCTGCCCACCCAGCCTGCTGCGCCTGCTCGGCTAGCACTGACAGCAGCGCACGGCCAACTTCCTGTGTGTAGTGAGTTTCGCGGAGCAGTCGCTTAGTCGCTTGGACTTCGCCTAGGAATACGTGGAATGTGTCACCACCGCCCAGCACTTCATCGAGCCGTCGCAGGCGGGCGGTGCGCCGCCGCAGATGGTCGGAAATGTCGGAGCCTAGATGGGTTCCTGCTTGGGGGCCTACCTCGGCAACTGGTAGGCGGACAGCTGCGCTAGCTGTGGCCCGTATGAACGTCCTTCGCTGCATATCATCCTCTTCCGCTTCCCACTCACGCGGAGCGAGCCCGACCATGTGGCCGGGGATACGGAAGGCGTCGACGATGCGCGTGATCTTCTCGTAGCTCGTTACGCGGCCCTGGCCTCGGGCTAGCGTTCCGACCCGTTCAGGTTTGATGTCACACTCGGCTGCGATTTTCGAATAACTGATCCCCATGTTGCGCGCGATGCGAAACACAACGCCGAAGTCATGTCTCGCGCAGGCCGCTTTTAGGTCACTCCGGGACAGCAGGTTCGGCGGGAGCGCCGTGCCTGGGACTGGCGCTGAGGTCATGGGTGTTCCCTGGTGCGCGTAGCGGAGGGTGATCGTCTAGATCCCTAGCGTACCCATCATGGGTACCCCGTGGGGGGCAAGACGGGCCCCTCCGAGCAGGCGGAGGGTTGCTTCTCAACCTTCTTCTTCGAGGAGCGACGTATGAGTCGTACCTATGCCCTGACTCTCGCCCATGGCACCATCGCCGCGTTATCGCCCGGCTCCTGGCCCGCCTGCCGCTGCCCGCTGCACCGTGCGGGTGCCGGGAGCGGGTCGTGATCCCGGGTGGGGCCTGGCGGCGGGGGCGGGCCTGGCGGTGTCAGCGGTGTCGGCAGCTTGCCGAGGCGCGGCAGCGGGCCCGGGCGCGTAAGGACCCCGTCGGGTTCAAGGCCGCCAGCCACGCATTGCAGCAGCACCTGCGGGGGAGTCACATGCCCGCCGCCCCGAGCGGGGGTGCCGTGCGATGAATCGGCGCGTATTCGAAGGCGCCCACCGAGTCATGGTCCGCGGCGTCCCCTTGCGTTTCTTCCTGCGTGCCGACGACGCGTGGTCGCCGGTGACCGACACCGAATTCCAGCAGGCGTACGAACTCGCCCTCTTCGACCCGTACGCACTGCGCAAGAACGTGCTCTGCCCCAATAGGCGGCGCAAGGAACTCGATACGGCGGAAGGCTGGTTCTTCTCCGACGGCTACGCCTCCTGCGGGCTGATCACCTTTGACGATCGGAATCCCGTGGAATGCGCGGGAATGGCACAGATCACGGAAGGGAGGGATACGTGATGGCGGGGACGGAGCATCCGTTTTCTTCGCTGAACCCCGGGCCCCTGCTGGCGTCGGAGGTGTGCGTCACCCTCCTCGTGTGGTGCCCGGTCGATCCGACCAGTCCGTTGGACGTCGGGCGCGCGTGGCCGCGCGGGCTCCAGGTCACGAACGGGGTGGACGCGGATACGCCCGGCGTCGTCATGCAGCCCGGCGAATCGGTGCGCGCCGCGCTCGCCCGGCTCGCCGGCGCGCTCGGGCTGCACGCCCCGGCCGAGCCGCTGAACCTGCTCGCGGTCGACCAGCGCCCACCGACCCGCGAGGTCCCGCGCGATCAGTTCGTGCTGGTCTTCGACGGCGGCTGGATGCCCACCGAAGCGCTCCCCGTCTGCGGCTCCTGCGACGAGAGTCACCTGCGGTGGGAGCCGTACGAGACCCTGCCCCCGACCATGGCCGAGGCCCTGCGCGTCCGCATGGGCGCCGTGGACCCGCCGGGCGTGCTGTGGCGGGGCGAGCGTCCCCGGGAGTGAGACCCGGGAGAGGGGGGGGGGGGGGGGGGGGGGGGGGGGGGGGGGGGGGGGGGCGCGCCGGGGCCGCGCGCGGCGGGGGGGCGGGGGGGGGGGGGGGGGGGGGGGGGGGGGGGGGGGGGGCCCCCGCCCGGGGGCCCCCCCCGGGGCGGGGGGGGGGGGCCGGGCCCGGGGGGGGGGCGGCCGGGGCCGGCCCCGCGAGGGCGGCCGGCCCCCACCCACCCCCGTAAAAGCCCCCTATGGAAACCCCCTATAAGGCCCTCCTACCCCCGCGCCCCAAAGCCCCCGTCCCCGCTCCTGAGACACTGGAGGGGATGAACGAGACACCGATGCGTGCCCGAGCCGTGGTCGATCTGGCTGCGTTGCGGGCCAATGTGCGCACGTTGCGGGCGCGGGCGGCCGGGGCCGAGTTGATGACCGTGGTCAAGGCCGACGGGTACGGGCACGGGGCCGTGCCGTGTGCGCGGGCGGCGCGGCAGGCGGGGGCCGGCTGGCTCGGGACGGCCACCCCGCAGGAGGCGCTGGCGCTGCGCGCGGCCGGCGACACCGGGCGGCTGATGTGCTGGCTGTGGACGCCGGGCGGGCCGTGGCGGGAGGCCGTGGCCGCCGACATCGACGTGTCCGTGAGCGGGCTGTGGGCGCTGCGCGAGGCCGTCGCCGGCGCGCGGGCCGCGGGGCGCGCCGCCCGCGTGCAGCTCAAGGCGGACACCGGACTCGGCCGCAACGGCTGCCAGCCGCACGACTGGGCCGACCTGGTCACCGCGGCCCGCAAGGCCGAGGCCGACGGCACGATCAAGGTCACCGGCATCTGGTCGCACTTCGCCTGCGCCGACGAACCCGGCCACCCCTCCATCGAGGCCCAGCTCACCGCGTACCGCACCATGCTCGGCCACGCCGAGGCCGCCGGCATCGCCCCCGAGGTGCGCCACATCGCGAACTCGCCGGCCACCCTCACCCTGCCGCAGACACACTTCGACCTGGTGCGGACCGGCATCGCCAGCTACGGCATCTCGCCGAGCCCGGAGGTCGGCACCAGCGCCGACTTCGGACTGCGCCCGGTGATGACGCTCTCCGCGCAGCTCGCGCAGGTCAAGCGGGTACCGGCCGAGCACGGCGTCTCGTACGGGCACCACTACCACACCGCCGGCCCCACCACGCTGGCGCTGGTGCCCGTCGGGTACGCGGACGGCATTCCGCGCGCCGCGTCCGGCGCAGGACCGGTGCTCGTCGCGGGCGCGTGGCGGCGGGTGGCCGGGCGGGTGGCGATGGACCAGTTCGTGGTGGACATCGGTGACGACGTCGCCGCCGTCGGCGACGAGGCCGTGCTGTTCGGCCCCGGCGACCGCGGCGAGCCGACCGCCGAGGACTGGGCGCAGGCGGCCGGCACCATCGCGTACGAGATCGTCACCCGGATCGGCGCCCGGGTGCCCCGCGTCTATCTGCACGCGGACGGTGCGGACCATACGGAAGGTGCGGACCGTACGGAGGATGCGGGCGGTGCGGATGTGCTCAGTGAGGTGTCCGTGGCGGGCGAGGGGGCAGGCACCTCGTCATGAGCGACGGCACCGGCGGCATGGGCACTGCGGTGGAGGACGTGGCTGACGGGGTGATCGAGGCCGCCGCGCGCGCCGGATGGCGGCGGGGCGCGGGGATCGCGGGCGCCGCGATAGGGGTGGTGGCCGCGGGCGCCGCGGTCGGCGTCGCCGTGGAGCGGCTGACGGTGGGCCGCGGCGTGCGCCGCAAGGCCCGCCTCGCACTGGACGCGGCCAGCCCGTACGGGACGCTGCGCGGCAGGACCGGGGTGGCCGTCGCCGATGACGGTACGGAGCTGGTGTACGAGGTGGCGGAGGGGCCGGCCGCTGCGGGGGACGGGGTCGGGGGTGCGGCTCCGGGCGCGGGCTCGGTCCCGGGCGCCGTCCCGGGTACGGACGGGGCGGGCGGGCCGCCGCTGACCGTGGTGTTCTGCCACGGCTACTGCCTGAGCCAGGACTCGTGGCACTTCCAGCGCGCCGCGCTGGCGGGGCGGGGCCGGGCCGTCTACTGGGACCAGCGCAGCCACGGCCGTTCCGAGCGGGGGCGGGGGCAGCGGGGGCCCGCCGCCGAGCCGGACATTGCCGCGGCTGCCGCGGCTGACGCGGCTGACGCGGCTGTGGGCCCGGTCGGCGGCTCGGCCAGCGACCTGGTCAGCGTCTCGGCCGGTGGGTCAGCCGTCGAACCAACAGGCGA
This sequence comes from Streptomyces sp. HSW2009, assembly GCF_040240285.1. Taxonomy (NCBI): domain Bacteria; kingdom Bacillati; phylum Actinomycetota; class Actinomycetes; order Kitasatosporales; family Streptomycetaceae; genus Streptomyces; species Streptomyces sp. HSW2009. The sequence goes on from NZ_JBEHZD010000025.1 coordinate 10,179, forward strand.
AGGCACCGCCGAAACCGCAGCGGAATCCGGAATCGAGGCAGCCGCCGCAGGCTCCGCAGCCGCCGGTGAGTCGGGCGGCGGACCGGCCGGTGCGGTGGGCGGCGAACCGGCCCGTGCCGTGGGCGGCGAACCCGTCACCATCGATCTGCTCGGCCGCGATCTGAAGGCCGTCATCGACGCCGCGGCGCCCGAGGGGCTGCTCGTCCTCGTCGGGCACTCGATGGGCGGCATGACGGTCATGGCGCTGGCCGCGCACTTCCCCGAACTGGTGCGGCGCCGGGTGGTGGGCGCCGCGTTCATCGGGACCTCGGCCGGCAAGCTCAGCGAGGTCAGCTTCGGGCTGCCGGCGGTCGGCGTGCGCGCCGTGCGCCGCGTCCTGCCCGGCACGCTGCGGCTGCTCGGGGCGCAGGCGGACCTGGTGGAGCGGGGGCGGCGGGCGACGGCCGACCTGTTCGCCGGGGTGATCAAGCGGTACTCGTTCGGCTCGCGCGAGGTGGACCCGGGCGTGGCCAGGTTCGCGGAGCGGCTGATCGAGGCGACCCCGGTGGACGTGGTCGCCGAGTTCTACCCGGCCTTCGCCGAACACGACAAGACCGAGGCGCTGCCCGTCTTCGGCGGGCTCCCGGTCCTCGTACTCGCCGGCGAACGTGACCTGATCACCCCGAGCGAGCACAGCGAGGCCATCGCCGAGTTCCTCCCCGAAGCCCACCTGGAGATCGTCCCCGACGCCGGCCACCTGGTCATGCTGGAACACCCCGAGACCGTCAACGCGGCCTTGTACGGGCTCCTCGCCGAGACCGGCGCCCCGGGCTTCGCGGAGTGACACGTTCCGCTGGGCGCGGGCTGGGTGCGGGGGGCGGGTACGGGGGCGGTCCTTCACCGGGTACGAGGCCGGTGCGCGGCCCCGCGCGGGGAGCGCCGCGCGGGCCGGAGCCGACCCGTACCATCGGCGAACATGAACGTTCCCCACACCCGCGCGCAGATCGCCGTCAACACCCCCGAGCACATGGGGGACTTGGGTCGAGCCCTGGCCGCCCTGCTGCGCCCGGGCGATCTGGTGCTGCTGACCGGTGAGTTGGGCGCCGGCAAGACCACGCTCACCCGGGGCCTGGGCGCCGGGCTCGGCGTGCGCGGCGACGTGACCTCGCCGACCTTCGTCATCGCCCGCGTCCACCCGTCCCTGGGCGCCGGCCCGCCCCTGGTCCACGTGGACGCGTACCGGCTGGGCGGCGGCCTGGACGAGATGGAAGACCTGGACCTCGACGTGTCGCTGCCGGAGTCGGTGGTGGTCGTGGAGTGGGGCGACGGCAAGGTGGAGGAGCTGTCCGACGACCGGCTGCACGTGGTGATCGAGCGGGCGGTGGGCGCGGAGGAGGAGCTGGCCGCGCCGCAGCCGGGGGCTGGGGCGGCTGGCGCCGCTGAGGTGGTCGATGAGGCTGAGGTGGCGGGCGCGGCTGAGGTGGCCGGTGGTGTGGCCGGTGGCGCTGATGGGGTCGGCGTCGACGCCGGGCCGCTCGTGGTGGGTGAGGGCGTGGACGTCCGGCGGGTGACCGTGACCGGCGTCGGCGCGCGCTGGGCGGGCGTGGACCTGACGCCGCTGATGGTGGTCGAACGGGCGGGTTGAGGGGCGGGTTGAGGGGCTGACGGGGCGGGCCCCGGAGCGGGGAGGGCCGGGGCGGGCCCGTCTGGCGGTGCCGGGGGTCGCCCGGGCCATAGATTCCGACAAGCCGTCGGCAAGATGTTGCGCTCACCACCCCGGGCGTGGTGACATGGACGGGAGCGCACAAGTTAGGCGTGCCTAACCATCTGCTGCGCCGAACCCCCCAGGAATACCGGGAGGCACCCCATGGCGACCCAACAGCCACCTCAGCCCACCGCCAGTAAGGTCTCGCGGGCGCCCTCGGTTTCCGACATGATCGCGGCCTGTGCCGCGGCAACGGCGTTGTCCACCCCGCCCGGGGGCCAACCGATCCCCGGGGTCAATCCCGGCGTGGAACCCGAACCGGCGGCGCAGTGCGAGCGGGAAGCGGCCTAGCTCGCGACGTCTTGCGAGAGGCCTGCGGCATCTTGCGGCCCGCTCGCCGCACCTCGCGGGTAAGCCCGCGACACCTCACGGCACCCGTGACGCTCCGCGGTACGTCCGCGACGCCTTGTGGTGCGTCCAGCGCGCTTGCCGTACGCCCGTGAGACTTCGTCGTCCCCGTGACGTCTCGCGATCTCTCCACGCCGGACGCTCCTAAGACTCGCCTTCAGCCCTTCCGCTGGTGTGCGGGGTCGCTGCGTCCCTCCTGCCTCTCCTGTCCGTAGTCCCGTACGAGCCGTTCCCGGCCGCCGTCCTGCTGCCCTGCCCTGCTCCGCTCTGCCCTGTGTGGTGCTGCCCTGCCCGGCGCAGCCATGCCCGTACGCATCCGTACATCCATCGATGTAACGCCTGCTACATTCACCTCCGTGACGCAACGCGACCAGTCCCAAGAGCCTCAAGAGCCCCAAGAGCGCGAACGGCTCCAGCGCGCGCAGCACCCTGAGCGATCCCAGCAACCGCAGCAGCCCGCAGAGCAGCCCGAACAGCAAGCCGCCCGGTGGCTCGTCCTGGTGATCAAGCTGCCTGCCGAGCCGTCGCGGCACCGGGTCGCGGTGTGGCGGGAGTTGCGGCGGATCGGGGCGCTCTCGTTGGGGCAGGGGGTGTGGGCGGTGCCCGAGGTGCCCGTCTTTGCCGACGGCGTACAGCGGGCGCTCGACCTCGCCGAGGCATCCGGCGGGCAGGGCGTGACGCTCCAGGCGGCCGGCCGCTCCGAACGGGACGCGGCGCGCTTCAGGGAACTGTTCACGGCGGCCAGGTCGGCGGACTGGGCGGAGTTCCTCGCGGACTGCGGCAAGTTCGACGAGGAGATCGCCAAGGAGATCAGGATCGGCAAGTTCACCCTGGCCGAGCTGGAGGAAGAGGAACAGAGCCTGGAGCGGCTGCGCCGCTGGCACCGCGACCTGACCGCGCGGGACGTCTTCGGCGCGCCCGAAGCCGCCGCGGCCGGCGAACGCCTGGCGCACTGCGTCGCCGTCTGTGAGGGGTACGCCGAACGCGTCTTCGCCGCACTGCACGCCACGGACGGCATGGGTGTCACGGATGCCACGGACGCGACGGGTGCCACGGACGTCACCGGGGGCGACCCCGCATGACCGGCACGTCAGGGGCCCTGGCCCCGATCCCAGCCCCAGCCCCGGCTTCGGCCCCGCTCCCGATCCCAGCCTCGATCCCGGCCCTGGCTCTGACTCCGGCCCCGCTCCCGATCCCGGCCCCGACCACCCCGGGAGGGGACCCCGCATGAGCACCAAGCCCCCGGCCGCCGCCCCGCGGCACACCATGTGGCCGCTGTACGCGGCCGGCTTCACCACCGCGTTCGGCGCCCACGGCATCGCCGCCAACCTCGGCGGCTTCTCCGACGACGCCGTCACCTCGCTGCTCGTCCTGGGCGGACTGCTCGCCCTCTACGACGGGGCCGAGGTGCTGCTCAAGCCGGTCTTCGGCTCGCTCGCCGACCGGGTCGGCGGCCGGCCCGTACTCATCGGCGGCCTCATCGCCTTCGCCGCCGCCTCCGCGCTGTACGCGGTCGCCGACAGCGCCGGCTGGCTGTGGGCCGCCAGGCTCGGCCAGGGCGCCGCCGCCTCCGCCTTCTCGCCGGCGGCCTCCGCGCTGGTGGCCCGGCTCAACCCGGCGGCCAAGCGCGGCCGGGCCTTCGGCTCGTACGGCTTCTACAAGTCCATCGGCTACACCCTCGGCCCGCTGCTCGGCGGGGTGCTGGTGTGGGCCGGCGGGTTGCGGCTGCTGTTCGTGGTGATGGCGCTGTGCGCGGCGGCCGTCGCGGTGTGGGCCGCGCTCGCCGTGCCGGCCGTGCCGCCGCTGCCCCGGAAGCGGCAGACCGTGCTCGACCTGGCCCGCAGGCTCGCCGACCCGGCGTTCCTCGCACCGACCGCCGCGCTCGCCGCCGCGACCGCCGCGCTCTCGGTCGGCGTGGGCTTCCTGCCGGTCACCGGCGCCGAGGCCGGCCTCGGCACGGTGGCCACCGGCGCCGCCGTCTCCGTACTGGCCGCATCGGCCGCGGTCGTCCAGCCCAAGGCGGGCCGCGCGCTGGACGCGGGGCGGCTGACGACGCGTACCGGGCTGCTCGCCGGGCTGCTGATCACCGCCGCCGGACTCGCGGCGGCCGTGCTGCCCGGCCTGGTCGGCGTCCTGCTGGCCGCCGCGCTGATCGGCGTCGGCACCGGGCTGATCACCCCGCTCGGCTTCGCCGCCCTGGCCGCCGCGACGCCCGAGGAACGCATGGGCCAGACCATGGGATCGGCCGAACTCGGCCGCGAACTCGGCGACGCCGGCGGCCCCCTCCTCGTCGCGGCCGTCGCCACGCTCGCGACGCTGACCACGGGGTACGCGGTCCTCGCCGTGCTGCTGGCGGTCGGGCCGCTGCTGGTGCTGGCGCGCGGGGGTCGTACGGCGCGGGTCGCCGAGTCGGAGTAGCCGGAGCGGGGGGCTCCGGGGCTGGCCTTCCGGGGGAGTCCCCGGGAGGCGGGTACGGGTGACGGGCGTGGGGGGGGGGGGGGGGGGGGGGCCGGGGTGGGGGGGGGGGGCCGGGGCCCCCCGGGCCCCCCCCCGCGCACGCGCTGACGGGCGGACATCGCTACGGGCCGGTGGCCGGGGCTCAGCGGGGGCGGGCCGCGACGGACCGGCAGTTGGTGGTCGGCGACCCGTGGCCGGCGACCCGTGGCCGACGGCCCGTGACTGGCGGTCGGCGGGCGACGGCCGGTGGCCTGTGGCCGCTAGCGGACCACGACGATCTCGGTGCCGAGGGAGGCGAAGGTCCACATCGCGGAGCCGTCGGCGCGGCGCGCGCGGACGCCGCCGGTGCGCTTGGCGGCGTTCGGGTTGGGCGTCGAGCCGTCCACGGCGGCGCTGAAGCCGAACACTATGTCGCCCTCGGTGTGGAAGAGCACGACGTGCTCGATGGAGACCCCGTCCGAGCCGGTGACGCTCGCGGAGCGGGAGGTCACCCGGTACGTGTTGGGCGCCGGGCTGACCGAGCTCGGGAAGACCTGGTAGGTGCGGATGGTCTGCTCGTTCGCGCCCACCAGCCACACCCGCTTGGAACCGAGCGCGTACACCACCCGGCGTCCGGTGCCCGAACTGGTCGGGATCGCGGTGGACACCGGCTTCTTCGTCTTGTCCTCCGGACGACCGGAGTCCGACGCACCGGGGCGGGCGGCCTGGTTCGGGTTGATGGGCGCATTGGCCGATGCGTGGTACGCGAGGACGCCCACGACGACGATCGCCCCGGCAGTGAGCCCGGCCACGATCGTTCCGGAGCTGTTCCGTGCCATGCCGGCCTACCCCTTCTCCACACCTGTACGGCGGACCGTACACACCTGTACGGCGACCGTAGCACTCGGCGGCACATCGGCGGACCCGGTCGCGGACCGCCCCACGGACCGGCCCACGGACCGGGTGGGATCGGGGCTGGTGGGTGGCGCGGGCCGGCCCGAACGGCAACGCGGGACCGGCCTCGCAGCAGCGGTACGGGAGTGGCCCAGGCCGGGGCGGGGGACCGGCCCGGCGGCGCTCGGGCCCGGCCCGGGGGACTGCCAGGGCTGCGCTTCGGCCCGGCCCGCGGGACCGCCCGGGCTGCGCTCGGGAGCGGAGCCCGTATCCCGCGGCCGTACGCTTGGGGGCGTGCTGCTGCTCGCTCTTGACACCGCCACCCCGGCCGTGACCGTCGCCCTGCACGACGGCCGGACCGTACTCGCCAGCTCCCACCAGGTGGACGCCCGCAGACACGGGGAACTCCTGCTCCCCGCGGTCCAGCGGGTGCTCGCCGAGGCATCCGCGACGCCGGCCGACCTCACCGACGTCGTGGTGGGCACCGGGCCGGGTCCGTACACCGGGCTGCGGGTCGGGCTCGCCACGGCCGCCGCCTGCGGGGCCGCCCTCGACGTGCCGGTGCGCGGGCTGTGCACGCTCGACGGCATCGCGTACGCGGCGGGCCTCGCCGGGCTCGCCGGTCCGTTCGCGGTGGCCACCGACGCGCGGCGCAAGGAGGTCTACTGGGCGCGGTACGCCGACCCCAGGACCCGGATCACCGAGCCGGCCGTGGACCGGCCGGCCGAGATCGCGGACGTGCTCGCCGGGCAGCCGGTGGTGGGCGCCGGCGGCACCCTCTACCGGGAGGTCTTCGCCGCGTCGCCGCCCGCTGAGCTGCCGGCCGGCGGCGAACTGCCCGAGTACCAGAGCGCCGCGGCGCTGGCCGGGCTCGCGGTGGAGATGCTGGCCGCGGGCGCCGAGTTCCCGCCCTGCCGGCCGCTGTACCTGCGCCGGCCGGACGCGCAGGTGCCCGCCAACTACAAGGTGGTCACCCCGCAGTGAGCACCCCGTACGAGGGCGGGGCCGCGGCGGTCCCGGCCACGGACCCGGCTCCGGTCCCGGATTCTTCGGCTCCGGTCCCGGATTCTTCCGACGCGGTGCGGTCCCCGGGCGGTGTCCCGCGGCTGCGCGAGATGCGCTGGTGGGACATCGAGCCCGTGCTCGCCATCGAAGAGGAACTGTTCCCCGAGGACGCCTGGTCGTCGGGGATGTTCTGGTCGGAACTCGCGCACGCCAGGGGCCCGGGCGCGACCCGGCACTACGTGGTCGCCGAGGACGCGGCCGGGCGGCTCGTCGGGTACGCGGGCCTCGCCGCCGTGGACGGCACCGGCGACGTACAGACCATCGCCGCCGCCCGCGACCAGTGGGGCACCGGGCTCGGCGCGCGGCTGCTGACCGACCTGCTGACCGCGGCCACCGCGTACGAGTGCCACGAGGTGCTGCTCGAAGTACGCGTCGACAACGCCCGTGCCCAGCGCCTGTACGAGCGCTTCGGCTTCGAACCGATCGGCTTCCGCCGCGGCTACTACCAGCCCGGCAACGTGGACGCCCTGGTCATGCGGCTGACCGGCCCCGCGGCCCTGACCAGCACACCGGCCGCGGCGCCCGCGCCGGAGCAGCCAGCGCCGGAGCACGTTGCGCCGGAGCACCCCGCGCCCGAGACCCCCAAGACCCACGGGGCCGCGGCGGCCCCCACCGCCGCGCCCGAGCAAGCGCCGCCCGCGGCGACTGAGACGGAGACTGGAACCCATGGCTGACGCAACCGGCCGCCGGGACGAACCCCTCGTCCTCGGCATCGAGACCTCCTGCGACGAGACCGGAGTCGGCATCGTGCGCGGCCACACGCTGCTGGCCGACGCGGTCGCCTCCAGCGTGGACGAGCACGCGCGCTTCGGCGGCGTCGTCCCCGAAGTCGCCAGCCGGGCCCACCTGGAGGCCATGGTCCCCACCATCCAGCGGGCCCTGGAGGAAGCCGGCGTCGCCGCCAGCGACCTCGACGGCATCGCGGTCACGGCCGGCCCGGGCCTGTCCGGCGCGCTGCTGGTGGGCGTCTCCGCGGCCAAGGCGTACGCGTACGCGCTCGGCAAGCCGCTGTACGGGGTCAACCACCTGGCCTCGCACATCTGCGTGGACCAGTTGGAACACGGCGCGCTGCCCGAACCCACGATGGCCCTGCTGGTCTCCGGCGGCCACTCCTCGCTGCTGCTCGCCCCCGACATCACCTCCGACGTACGGCCGCTCGGCTCCACCATCGACGACGCGGCGGGCGAGGCGTTCGACAAGGTCGCCCGGGTACTCAACCTGGGCTTCCCCGGCGGCCCGGTCATCGACCGCATCGCGCGCGAGGGCAACCCGGACGCGATCCGCTTCCCCCGCGGCCTGCCCGGCCCGCGGGACGCCGCGTACGACTTCTCCTTCTCCGGCCTGAAGACGGCCGTCGCCCGCTGGATCGAGGCGAAGCGCGCCGCGGGCGAGGAGGTGCCGGTGGCCGATGTGTCCGCCTCGTTCCAGGAGGCGGTGGTCGACGTGCTGACCCGCAAGGCGGTGCGGGCCTGCAAGGACAACGGCGTCGACCACCTGATGAGCGGCGGCGGCGTCGCCGCCAACTCGCGGCTGCGCGCCATGGCCGAACGCCGCTGCGAGGACGCCGGCATCGTGCTCCGCGTCCCGCGCCCCGGCCTGTGCACGGACAACGGCGCGATGGTGGCCGCCCTCGGCGCGGAGATGGGCGCCCGCGGCCGTACCGCATCGGCCTGGGACCTGTCGGCGGACTCCTCCCTCCCGGTCACGGACCCGCACGTGCCGGCGCGGGGGGACGCTGGCGCTGGCTCTGGGGATCGGGCTGGGGCTGGGGTCGGGGCTGGCCACGGCCACGGCCACGACGATGGCAGCGGCCATACGCACGCCCACGGCGGAGGCCATGCCCACGGCGCCGGTCACGGTCACAGCCATGACCACGGTCACGACCACGACCACGACCACTTCCACGAGCTGAGCAAGGACAACCTCTACTCATGACCCTCGCGTTGATGTGGGAGGCCCGAGCCGCCACCGGCAGCGGCCCGGACCTCCTGGCCTGGGCCCGCAGCCAGCCCCTCACCCCCGCCCCCCTACGCCGCGAAACCTTCCGCGCCCCGGGCGACCGCGTCCTGGTCATCACCTGGTGGGACGCCCCGTACGAGGCCGACGTGCCGGAACTCCCGGACCCGCCAACGGAGTTGGTGAGCCGCCCGGTGCATCGTTGGCGGTTTGAGGGCGTGGAGGGGGAGTAGGGGGGCGTTGGCGGCGAGCGCCCGCCGGCCCTCGCCCGCGTGTTGGGCGAGGGCCGTCTTCAGTGCTTTCTGATGCCTTTCTGCCGGGCTGGGGCGGTGAGTCCTACTGCGGGGTGAACCTGTGGTGCTCGCGCATATGGGTCTTGATGGTGTCGGCGATAAGCGGCAGGAATTCCATCCAGGTGAGCGATCCGGAGCTGACGATCCATCGGCGTTGGAAGAAGTCGTAGAGGGTCTGTTCGTCGTGGAAGAGCGCCATGGCTTCGTGGCATTCGCCGACTAGGCCGGTGATGCGCCAGGGGCATGCAGGGTGGACGACGTCGATGTACATCTGGACTGCTTGGGCTTCTGTGATGTCGTCTTCGAAGGCTTCGCCGTCTTGACCGAAGTAGATTCCCAAGAAATGGCTTAGGCCGGGGAACCTGAAGCCCAACTCCCTACCCGTCGGGGTGATGTCACCCAAATTCGATTTGAGGCCAATTCGCCACTCTGTGACATAATTTGCGATGTCATGAAGAATGGTCGCTGTTTCGTGGCTTGTTTTTGCTGTTGGAAAGTTTTCGATGGCTCTCGGTTGGACCTCAGAGTTGAGGGAGAAAATCTCAGCAGCCGTATAAATTTGGTCTGCCACCTCTTCGAGTGAGCGGCCATTTTGTTCGCCCAGCGTCCAGGCGGCGCGCAGGTTCGGCTGGAGTAGCCGCGCTCGCTCTTCCGGTGATGTGGGAAGTCGTGAACCTAAGGCAGCGAGAATGGTGCGCGCCCCGGAGAGGCGAAAATACTCGATAAGGTCGCCATTCATCCCTTTTGTCTTTCCGTATGAATTCCCGTGGGCGAGTGCCCTTGGCGGCGTGGGTCGCCGCCCGTTCGAAAGCCCCCTCGGCGTGCGGGTCCATGGCGACCCTTCCCCTGGGCTCACTGCCCCACTCCCCGCCCCCCACTCCGCGCCAACAGCCCGTCGATCAGGGCGTGTAGGCCCTCCGGGACGTTGCAGACGTCTACGACCTCGGCCCAGAGGTTCGCGTGGGTGGTGAGGTGGGGGAGGGTGGTTGCGTCTTCTGGGGTGAGCATGTCGGGGACGGGGCTGTGGTGGGTGGGGCGGGGGGCCTCGGTGGCGCGGCGGGAGAGGGCCGCGTGGTAGGCGAGGTCGCCGTAGATGTAGAACCAGATCGCCCGGTAGGCGCGGATCGCCTCGCGCGGGGTGAGGCCGTAACGGATGGCCGAGTCGAGGATCTCCTCGACCATCCACATCGCGCCCTTGTCGGTGACGTGGCCGAGGCCGAGCACCTCCACCACCCAGGGCAGCGGCTGGAGCAGGTCGTGGATGTGTAGTGCGGTGACGTAGATGCGGTCGCGCGGGTCGTCGGGCAGGGCGGGGCGGGGGGCGGAGGCGGCCATGCCGGCCAGCACGAGGAGGAGTAGTTCGTCCTTGTCCCGTACGTGGTGGTAGAGCGCGCGGGGCGTGCTGCCGACCTCCTTGGCCAGGCGGCGCATGGAGAGTGCGTGGACGCCCTCCTCCTCCAGTACGCGCCGCGCGGTGGCGACGATCGTCTCCCGCTCCAGGCGTGCGGGGCGGCCGACCGGCCGGCCCGTGGTGGGTTTGCGTCCGGCCTCCGGCCCGGCCTCCCGCCCTGCGTCCGCCCGGTCTTCCGTCCCGCTCCCTTCCCCTGTCGCCGCCGCAGTCCCGTTCGCCTCGTTCGCCGCGCCCACTTCTCCCGCTTTCTGGCCGTCCGCTGTGCTCGCTGTGTCTGCGCTGTCTGCGCTGTCTGTCGTGTCCGTTGTGCTCGTGGCGTTCGCCGTGTTCGCTGCGACCGTCGTGCCGGTCTGCTCGTACGCGTCGTGCCGTGAACCGGCCCGCGCCCGGCGGGCCGGTGTTGCTGTCGGTCGACCGAGTGATGATTCCAGTTTCGGCGCGCGGGGCCGCCGGCGCCTGGGCGTGGCCCACTGCGGGGCGCCCGCCGGCCCCCAGCCACGGCCTCGCACCCGTAGTTTTTCCACGCGTGTAGTAATGTGTGACCCCATGGTGCGACCGGTCCGTCGATCGGTCCAAGTCCCGTGTCTGGAGGGTGGGTTGTGATGCGCGATGCCGGTCTCCGCGGTGGGGTCACGCCGCGTGATGAGGTTGCGGAGCGGGGGCACCGCGGGCTGTTGGCCGTGGTGCTGACCGTGCAGTTCCTGGTGGCGCTCGATATGTCCGTAGTGAATGTGGCGCTCCCCGACATACGTACTGACCTGGGCTTTTCCGCCGACGATCTGCTGTGGGTGGTCAATGCGTACGCACTGGCCTTCGGCGGTCTGCTGATGTTCGGCGGGCGGCTCGCCGACATCGTCGGGCGGCGGCGCACCCTGATCGGCGGACTCGTCGTCTTCGGTGTCGCCAGCCTCGCGGGCGGGTTGGTCGGTTCGCCGGGTGGGTTGGTCGCCGCCCGCGCCGTGCAGGGGGTGGGGGCCGCCGCGCTGGCGCCGGTGGCCTGCGCTCTGATCGCCGTCACCATCCCGGCCGGGCCCGCGCGGGCCAGGGCGCTCGGGCTGTGGGGCATGGCCGGCGCGGCCGGCGGCGCGGTCGGCGTGCTCGCCGGCGGGCTGCTCACCGAGAGCGCGGGGTGGCGCTCGGTCCTGCTGGTCAACGTGCCGATCGTGGCGCTCGCCCTGGTCGGTGCGGTCCGCTGGATCGCGTCCGACCGGCGCACCGGGCCGCGCCCCCGGCTCGACCTGGCCGGCGCCGTACTCGTCACGCTCGGCATGACCGCGCTGGTCTTCGGCCTGGTGCGGACCGAGACGCACGGCTGGGCCTCGGTCACGACGGTCGCCACGCTCGCCGTCGCAGTGCTGCTCATCGCCGCTTTCGTGCTCGTCGAAGGGCGGACGCGGCAACCGCTGCTGCGCATCGGGCTGTTGGCCGCCCGCCCGGTGCTGGCCGCCAACCTCTTCGTCCTGCTGCTGTTCTCCGGCCAGTTCGCGACGTTCTACTTCCTGTCGCTCTACCTGCAGCAGGTCCTCGACTACGGCCCGACCGCGGCCGGCCTGTCCTTCCTGCCGTTCTGTGTGGGCATCGTCGTCGGCTCGCTGGTCGCGACCCGCATGGTGGCGGCCGTCGGCATCCGCCGGCTGCTGGTGGTCGGCGGGCTGATCGGCGCGGTGGGCTTCGCCTGGTTCGCGCTCGCGGTCTCCGCCGACGGCACGTTCTGGACCGTGATGCTCGGCCCGTCGCTGGTGGCCAGCGTGGGCGTGGGGCTGTGCTTCGTACCGCTGGGCACCGCCGCCATCACCGGCGTCGCGCCGGCCGAGGCGGGCATGGCCTCGGGGCTGCTCAACAGCTTCCGGCAGATCGGCGGTTCGCTCGGCCTGGCCGTCCTGGTGACCGTCGCCGCCCGGACCACCGACCACGCGTCCGGCACCCCGGGCGAGCGGCTGAGTAGCGGCTACGCGGTGGCCTTCGGCAGCGCCGCCGGCCTACTGGTCGCGGCGGCGCTGGTCGCGTTCATCCTCCTGGGCCGCACGCCGGCCGCCCGACCCACCGCACCACAGGGCGCGCCCGACGCGCCGCGGGCCGAGTCCGGCGCGGCCACCGGCCCCGCTGCGCCCACCGCCGCCGTCGCCCCCGACCCGTCAGGCCCAGAACGCACCGGGTGAGGGGCCGTACGACCCGTACGCCATGTCCCGCCCGTACGGGCCCGTGCCGGCGCGCGGCCGACCGTGCCGGTTACGGGCCCGGCGGTGCGCTGGAAGCCGGTACGGGCCCCAGCCGCCAGCAATCAGCCGTCAACCAGCGACCAGCGACCAGCAGCGACCAGCAGCAATCGGCAATCAGAAAGCAGTCAGCTCCACGCTCCGCGGGTCGGCCACCCGGCGGCTGCGGTAGATCTCGCCCTCCCGTGCGCTGGCGCGCCAGGGGCGGACCGTGTGCAGGGCCGTGGCGAAATCGGGTGAGTGCCGGTCGAGTTCGCCGATGAGGAGTTCGGCCGTGGCGTCCGCCCGGACCAGTACCGTGCCGTTCGGGCCGATGAGTTCGCAGGTGAGCAGGTGGGTGGTCTGCGCCGGGGTGGCCATGGCCAGCCAGTAGTTGTGGGTCGCGGCGTGCGCCCGGGCCTTGACCTCGAAGATCGAGTCGACCGGATAGGCCGACAGCAACAGACAGTCCACGCCGAGGCGCCCGTACTCCTCGAACAGCGGCGGGAAGTTGATCTCGACGCAGATGGCACAGCCGAACGTGAAGCCGTCGACGGTGAAGGTGGTCGGCGCCGTCCCCGGCGTGTAGTACGAGGTGAGCTCCGTGTGGGAGCAGTAGCGCTTGTCGTAGCGGCCGACCAGGCGGCCGTCGTCGGCGATGACGTACAGGCTGTTGTGCGGGCGGTGGGGCGGGGTCAGCCGGTGCGTACTACCCAGCACCACCCACAGGCGCAATTCGGCCGCGAGCGCGGCGATCAGGTGGTGTTCCTCGTCGACCGCCGCCCAGTCCACCTGGCCCCAGTCGGCGATCTGCTCCTTGGCGCACCCCGAGAGGCAGCCCTCGGGGAACTGGACCAGCCGGGCACCCGCCGCGGCTGCCTCCCGCATCAGCCGGCGGACCGTCAGCCCGTTGCGCCGGGCGTCGGCGCTGATCTCCATCTGGGCGATGGCGATACGGAGCGGGGGAGGGGCGGGAGGGGTGGGGGAGACGGGTGAGTGGGGTGAGGTCACCGGCTCACCTTAGGGGCGGGCCAACCCGCTCACCTTATGGCGGGCCCGCCGCCTCGCCCCGGGCCCGCCGCCTCGCCCCCGGGCTCCGCCGCCCCGCCCCGAGCCCGGCCCCGGTCCCGGCCCGGCCCCGTGCCCCCGCGCCTCCCCCTGCCCTCAAGGCAGCAGGCCATCAACTCGCTTGCCGCCAGCGGTGGTTACCGATCCGTCGGCTGCCCCACCAGCATCATCGGCGCCCCCGCCACCCGCGTCAGGAAGACCGTCGCCGCCGCGGGCCCCTGGAGCTTCACCTTCTTGCGCAGCTCCTCCGGGGTCACCGCGGAGCCGCGCTTCTTCACCGTCAGGACGCCCACCTCGCGCTCGCGCAGCAGCGCCCGTAGCCGCTTGACGTTGAACGGCAGCACGTCCGTGATCTCGTACGCGCTCGCGTACTCGGTCGGCAGCAGTTCGTCCGAGGTCACGTACGCGATCGTCGGGTCGATCAGCCGGCCGTCGACCCGTGCGGCCACGTCCGCGACCAGATGGGCGCGGATCACCGCGCCGTCCGGCTCGTACAGCCAGCGGCCGACCGGGCCCGGCTCCGGGTCGGGCAGGCCGCCGCCGGTCAGCGTGGCGCCGGCGGGCAGCAGCGTGGCGCGGCGGGCGCCGGGGGCGGTGCCGAACCACAGCACGGCCTCCTTCACCTCGCCCCCGTCCGAGATCCACTCCGCTTCGGCGTCGGCCGGGATCGCCTCGTGCGGCAGCCCGGGGGCGACCTTCAGGGCCGCGTACGGGAGGTCGCGGGCGGCGGCGACCGCCCAGGACAGCGGCGGCGAGTACGCCTCGGGGTCGAAGATCCGGCCCCGGCCGCCGCCCCCGGTGCCGGTGCGCCGCGCGGGGTCCACGAAAAGCGCGGCGCAGCCCGCGGTCGAGACGTCCTCGACCGCCGCGCAGCGCACCTCGATCAGCTCGGCCAGCCCCAGCGCCGCCGCGTTGGCGCGGGCGACGGCGCAGGTCAGCGGGGAGCGGTCGACGGCGAGCACGGACACCCCGGCCCTGGCCAGGGCCAGCGCGTCGCCGCCGATGCCGCAGCACAGGTCGGCCAGCCGGCGCACCCCGAGCGCCGCGAACCGCCGCGCCCGGTGCGGGGCCACCGGGGCGCGCGTCGCCTGCTCGACGCCGTCGGGCGTGAAGTACATCCGGTACGCGTCATCGGCGCCGAACTTCGCCACCGCCCGCTGCCGCAACCTGGCCTGCCCGATCGCGGCCGAGACCAGGTCGGCGGGGTGGTCGCGGCGCAGCCGGGTCGCCGCGGCCAGCTCCTGGTGCGGATCGAGGTCGCGCAGCGCGCTCAGCAGCGCCTGCCCCTCGTCGGTCAGCAGGGCGTGGAAGGTCTCGACGGGCCCGGTGGTCGTACTCACCGGGACATTCTCGCAGCGCCCGCGCGCCGACGGGGGAGGTGCACGGCGGGACGGCGGGGCCGGGGGGCGGCCGGGCGGCGCGGGCCGGGGAGCGGGCTGGCGGCGGCCCGCTGGTGCACCGGTGAGCGGGCCGGCAGCGCATCGGGAACGGGCCTCGGGCGCGGCCCGCGGTGACCCAGGGCGCGGCCCAACGGCGGCGGGGAGAGCGACCCCGCAGCGCCCCCGGACGCGCCCCCGAGAGCGACCCGCGGCCCCGCCGCATTGGCACTCCGCTTGACCGAGTGCTAACCGCGTCCTAGTCTCAGGGCTGGCACTCCTCAATGCGGAGTGCCAAACACAGCGACGGGCAGATCCGGCACCCGCGACGACGGATCTACCAGGTCGCCACCTCAGACAGTTAACCCCGTGAGATCTCCGAAGGGGGAGGTCGGATCGTGACGACCGCCAGCTCCAAGGTTGCCATCAAGCCGCTTGAGGACCGCATCGTGGTCCAGCCGCTCGACGCCGAGCAGACCACGGCTTCGGGCCTGGTCATTCCGGACACCGCTAAGGAGAAGCCCCAGGAGGGCGTCGTCCTGGCCGTGGGCCCGGGCCGCTTCGAGGACGGCAACCGTCTTCCGCTCGACGTCTCCGTCGGCGACGTCGTGCTCTACAGCAAGTACGGCGGCACCGAGGTGAAGTACAACGGCGAGGAGTACCTCGTCCTCTCGGCTCGCGACGTTCTCGCGATCATCGAGAAGTAATTCACCCAGTTTTACGTGAATCGCGCCCCGGCCACCCGTGTCTGATACACCCGGGCGACCGGGGCGCGGCTCTTTGGAGAGGACTTAAGGCAACCATGGCGAAGATCCTGAAGTTCGATGAGGACGCCCGTCGCGCCCTCGAACGCGGTGTCAACCAGCTCGCTGACGCCGTCAAGGTGACGATCGGCCCCAAGGGCCGCAACGTCGTCATCGACAAGAAGTTCGGTGCCCCGACCATCACCAACGACGGCGTCACCATCGCCCGTGAGGTCGAGGTCGACGACCCGTACGAGAACCTGGGCGCCCAGCTCGTGAAGGAGGTGGCGACCAAGACCAACGACATCGCGGGTGACGGCACCACCACCGCCACCGTGCTGGCCCAGGCGCTGGTCCGCGAGGGCCTGCGCAACGTCGCCGCCGGTGCTTCCCCGGCCGCCCTGAAGAAGGGCATCGACGCCGCCGTCAAGGCGATCTCCGACGATCTGCTGGCCACCGCGCGCCCGATCGACGAGAAGTCCGACATCGCCGCCGTCGCCGGGCTCTCCGCCCAGGACAAGCAGGTCGGCGAGCTCGTCGCCGAGGCGATGGACAAGGTCGGCAAGGACGGTGTCATCACCGTCGAGGAGTCCAACACCTTCGGCCTTGAGCTGGACTTCACCGAGGGCATGGCCTTCGACAAGGGCTACCTGTCGCCGTACATGGTGACCGACCAGGAGCGTATGGAGGCCGTCCTCGACGACCCGTACATCCTGATCCACCAGGGCAAGATCGCCGCGATCCAGGACCTGCTGCCGCTGCTGGAGAAGGTCATCCAGCAGGGTGGCTCCAAGCCGCTGCTGATCATCGCCGAGGACGTCGAGGGCGAGGCGCTCTCCACCCTCGTCGTCAACAAGATCCGCGGCACGTTCAACGCCGTGGCCGTCAAGGCCCCCGGCTTCGGCGACCGCCGCAAGGCCATGCTCGGCGACATCGCCACCCTCACCGGTGCGACCGTCATCGCCGAAGAGGTCGGCCTCAAGCTCGACCAGGCCGGTCTGGACGTCCTTGGCACCGCGCGCCGCGTGACCATCACCAAGGACGACACCACCATCGTGGACGGCGGCGGCAACGCCGACGACGTCAAGGGCCGGGTCGCGCAGATCAAGGCCGAGATCGAGGCCACGGACTCCGACTGGGACCGCGAGAAGCTCCAGGAGCGCCTCGCGAAGCTCGCCGGTGGCGTCTGCGTGATCCGCGTCGGTGCCGCCACCGAGGTGGAGCTCAAGGAGAAGAAGCACCGTCTGGAGGACGCCATCTCCGCGACCCGCGCCGCGGTCGAGGAGGGCATCGTCTCCGGTGGTGGCTCCGCCCTGGTGCACGCCGCCAAGGTGCTCGACGAGGGCCTGGGCAAGGAGGGCGACGAGGCCACCGGTGTCGCCGTCGTCCGCCGCGCGGTCGTCGAGCCGCTGCGCTGGATCGCCGAGAACGCCGGCCTTGAGGGCTACGTGATCGTCTCCAAGGTCTCCGAGCTGGAGAAGGGTTCCGGCTACAACGCCGCGACCGGCGAGTACGGCGACCTGGTCAAGGCCGGCGTCATCGACCCGGTCAAGGTCACCCGCTCCGCCCTGGAGAACGCCGCCTCCATCGCGTCGCTGCTGCTCACCACCGAGACCCTGGTGGTCGAGAAGCCGGCCGAGGACGAGCCCGAGGCGGGCCACGGCCACGGCCACTCGCACTGATCACCTGATCGGTCGGGGGGGGGGGGCGCCCCGGCGCGGGGGGGGGGGGGGCGGGGGGGGGGGGGGGGGGGGGGGGCGGCGGCGCGCGCCCCCCCCCCCGCCCGCCCGCGCCCCCCGGCCGGCGCGCCCCCCCCCCCCCCCCGGGGGGGGCCCCCCCCCCCCGCGCTGCGTTTTCGGGTCTCTCGACCACCGAACGCGGCGGCTCCGGTACGGGCCCGCTGCCGCAGCGATGGTGGTACCGGCTCGCGCCGTGGCGATGCCGGTACGGGCTCCCGCCGCCGCGGCAGGGACGGCATGCCCCTGACAGCCCGGGGCGCGGGGGCCGGCCCGGTCGACGGCGTGGCGGTGGGTGGCCGGGAGGCCGGGAGGGGAGTGCGGCGGTGCCGGGGTGCGGGGGTGCCCGCAGGGCCGTGGCGCGTTCGCCCGTACGTCAACTGCCTGAGGTGGTACGGGAGTTGGCCGGCAGCCGGCGCGGCCGGAGCTGCGGCCCGTACGACCCGTACGACCCGTACGACCCGTGCGGTCAGCGCGGCCCGTAGCGGCGGCCGGTCTTGGTGGAGACCCGGGCCAGCGTGCCGCGCGGGGCCAGCTTGGCGAGGCCGGTCAGCGTCTTGTACCGGGGGTCGGGCACCGACAGCGTCTTGCCGCGCGCCAGGTCCTTGAGCGCCGCGTCCACCAGCCGGTCCGCGTCCAGCCACAGCCAACTCGGGATGTTGCCGGTGTCCATGCCGGCCCGCTGGTGGAACTCGGTCCGTACGAAGCCGGGGCACAGCGCCATCAGCCGCACCCCGGATTCGCCCAGGTCGCGCGCGGCGCCCTGGGTGAACTGCACCACCCACGCCTTGCTCGCACCGTAGGTGCCGCGCGGTACGAACGCGGCGACCGAGGCCACGTTCACCACTCCGCCGCGGCCCCGCTCGCGCATCGGCAGCACGGCCGCGCTGGTCAGCCGGAGCACCGCCTCGCAGTGCACCTTCAGCATGGTCAACTCGTCGGCCAGCGGCACATCGAGGTACTGGCCCTTGTTGCCGAAGCCGGCGTTGTTCACCAGCAGGTCGATCGGCCGCTTGCGGTCACCGAGCCGCTCCTCGACGGCCGCGATGCCCTCCTCCGTGGACAGGTCGGCGGCCAGCACCTCGACCTCCACGCCGTGCCGGTCGTGCAGTTCGGTGGCCTGTTCCCGCAGCCGTGCCCGGTCGCGCGCCACCAACACCAGGTGGTATCCGGCGCCGTGCCCCTTGGCCTGCGCGGTGCCCTGCGCGGCCAGCCGTCGTGCGAACGCCGCGCCGATGCCCGCCGTCGCTCCCGTGATCAGTGCAGTCGTCATGTGCGCACGCTATCCGGCCCCGGTCAACCGGCGGGCGGCGATGTCCGGGTCGGTCCGCCCGCCTGCCGCGAGCCGTTCGCACCACCCCGCGCACGCCGCCCGGGTGGCCGCGCTCCCACGCACCCGTACGCCAGCGGAGAATCCGGAGCCGGCGACTCCGTCCGTCCGACCGCCGCGCCGACCGCACCGCACGTCCGGCGCCCATCGGTCCCGCCGACGGGCCGCCGACCGGTCGCCCGGCGCCCGCCGGCACACCCCGCGGGCGGACCGGGCGCACCGCCGGGCCGCACCCGCAGCGGAAACTAGGCGTCCGTGAGGCGCGCGCTCGCATCTGTGCGCCGGAGGGCCTTCGCGTACGCCTCCGGGTGCAGCGCCTCACCGGCGGCCAACACCCGGGGCAGCAGGTCGGGTTCGGTGGTCTGGGCGCGGAACAGGAAGGAAACCGTCACTTCGTGCTCCGGCCGGTGGGCGATCTCGATCGGGTCGCCGGGGCTGATCAGGCCCGGCTCGATCACCCGCAGGTACGCGCCGGGCAGCGCGGCCCCGGTGAACCGGCGCAGCCACCCCCGCTCGTCCAGGAAGCCGGCGAAGGTGCGGCACGGGATGCGCGGCGAGGTCACTTCGAGCAGCAGCTCGGCACCGATCCGCCAGCGCTCGCCGATCAGCGCGCCGTTGACGTCGAGTCCGCTGGTGGTGAGGTTCTCGCCGAACGTGCCGGAGGGCAGCGTACGGTCCAACTCCCGCTCCCAGCCGTCGAGATCCTCGCGCGCGTACGCGTAGACGGCCTGGTCGTTGCCGCCGTGGTGGCGCAGGTCGCAGACGGCGTCCCCGGCGAGGCCACTGGCCCCGACGCCCTTGGGCCCCGGCGCGCTGACCGCGACCGGGCCGGCGACCGGGCGCTTGTCGATGCCGGTGTGGGTCATGGCGGTGTACTCGGCCTCGCGGGGGCGGCCGACGTTGAGCGAGAGCAGCAGCATGCCCGCACGCTAGGCGATATCACCGCAGAGCGTCGAACTCAAAGCGGTCCATGAGATTTCGCTTTTGCCCCCAAGGGCGCCTTATGCTCGAAGCGTGATCGAGGCCCGCCATCTCCGAGTGCTCCGCGCCGTGGACGCCACCGGCTCCTTCTCCGCCGCCGCCCGCGACCTGGGCTGCACCCAGCCCGCCGTCAGTCAACAGATGAAGGCGCTGGAACAGGCCGCGGGCACGCCCCTGCTGGTGCGCACCGGCCGCGAGATGCGGCTGACCGAGGCCGGCCGGGTGCTGTTGCGGCACGCGGTCGGCGTGCTGGCCGGCCTCGCGGCGGCCGAAGAGGAGGTCGCGGCCATCGCCGGGCTGCGCGCCGGCCGGGTACGGCTGGTCTCCTTCCCGAGCGGCAGCTCGACCCTGGTGCCCACCGCCCTGGCCGAACTGCGCGCGGCCCACCCCGGCACCCAGGTCTCCCTGGTGGACGCGGAACCGCCGCGCTCGGTGGAACTGCTGCGCGCCGGCGACTGCGAAATCGCTCTGGCCTTCCGCTATCCGCAGGCGCCCGGCGCGGACGCCGGGCCGGGAGGTGCGGCCGAGTGGAGCGACCTGGAGGTCAGGCCGCTGCTCGCGGACCGGCTGGTGGGGCTGGTGCCGGCCGGGCACAGGTTCGCCGACTCCCCGGTGCTCGGCATCGCGGAACTGGCCGAAGAGCCGTGGATCGCGGGCTGCCCGCGCTGCCGCCGACACCTGGTGGAGGTCTGCGAGGCGGCCGGCTTCACCCCGCGCATCGACTTCGCCACCGACGACTACCCCGCCGTGGTGGGCCTGGTCGGCGCGGGCCTCGGCGTCGCGGTGCTGCCGGAACTGGCCCTGGAGTCGGTACGGCCCAAGGGCGTGCGGACGGTGCGCGTCGAGCCCGCCGTCCGCCGCGAGGTGGTCGCCCTCACCCTCCCCGACCTGGTCCGGGTCCCCGCCGTGGCCGCCACCCTCGACCGCCTGGAACGCGCCTCCGCCCGCGTCACGGGGGCGTAGCGGGGGCGGGCGGTTCATCGGCGAGCACCTGCCGCCCGCCGCGCCGAACGACTGAGCCGTACGCGTCTGACCTGCGGGTTGCTCGGTACGGGGGGCTTGCGCGCGTGCTCCGTGTGCCGGGCCGGCCCTTCTGCTCCGTACGCGTGACGTGGACGCTTGATCCGTACGCCGAGTCCGCGGCCGTGCCGGCCTCCGGCTCCGTACGCCACGCCTGCCCCAGTACGCCGCATCCGCATCCGTATCCGTGGCCGGGCCGCTCGCTCCAGCAGCCCGGCCCCGGCCGTGGTCGGGCGCGCCCCG
>NZ_JBEHZD010000250.1:0-10895 GCF_040240285.1 Streptomyces sp. HSW2009
CCCCGGCGCGGCCCCCCGCGGCGCGGCGGGGCGCGGCCCCCCCCCGGCGCCCCCCCCCGCCCCGGCCCCCCCCCCCCCCCCGGCGCCGGGCGCCGCGTCGGTTGCCGACCCGCCGGACCTGCTGGCCCGGGCCACCCGCGGCACCCGCATCTTCCTGGCCACCCCGCGACTGCGGGCCCTGCTCGCCCTCACCCTGTCCATCGCCGCCGGCGGCGCCGTGGTGATGGTGCACACCATCGTCTACGTACGCGACCACCTCGGACGGGCCAGCTCCGACGTACCGGTGGCGCTCGGCGCCTACGGAGCCGGCTCGATCCTCGCGGCACTGCTCATCCCCCGGCTGCTGCGGCGCACGGGCGAACAGTCGCTGATGCTGCCCGCCGCGTTCGCCTCGGCCGGACTCCTGCTCGCCCTGGCCGCGCTGGCCTCGGCCGGACCGCGCGGCGGCTGGGCCTGGCCCGCGCTGCTGGCCCTGTGGTGGGCGCTGGGCGCCACCGAGTCGGTCATCATGACGCCCACCGGCCGGCTGGTCCGCCGCTCCGCGGCACCGGCCGATCTGAACGCGGCCTTCGCCGCCCAGTTCTCACTGGCCCACGGCTGCTGGCTGCTCACGTATCCGCTGGCCGGCTGGTTGGGTACGGCGGCCGGGTTGGCCACCGCGGCCTGGGTGCTCGGCGCGGTGGCCCTCGGCGCCGCACTCACCGCCCGCCACCTCTGGCCGGCCCCCGACCCAGCCCAACTCCCGCACCTACACACCCAGTTGACGCAGGATCATCCCCACCTGACCGACGCCGAACACGTGGGCGCCGGCTGGCGCCACAGCCACGACTTCGTGATCGACGACCTCCACGACCGCTGGCCGCTCCGCCCCCGCCGAGGGTGACCGCGTCCCGACGCCCGGCCCGTACGGGGCAGGGGTGGGGGTGGGGGTGCGACGAGCCAGCGGGTGGGGAGCGGCGGGGGTGGCAGGTGCGGAGCGAGGGGTTCGGGGTTCGGGGTTCGGGGTTCGGCAAGCAGGGTATGGCGAGGCGGGGTGCGGCAAACAGGGTGCGGGCGGGCGTCACACCAAGAAGGCACCCACCACACCCACCACACCCAGCAGGCCCCCGCAGGCAGACCCGCACGCCTGGCGCCCCACACCCGACGTCACACCTGCGGCGCACCCTCGCGCGGCGCGGCCACCGACGGCCGGTCCGCCGGAGCCATCCGTACGGCCGACGGCGCGGGGACGGCCACTGCGTCGCCGCGCGCCGCCGCGGCATCAGCCACCGGCTCCGGGAGCCGCGCCGCAGCCGAACTCCCGGACCCGTCCTGCGATTCGGCACGTACGACACGCTGCGCGCGCCGCTCCCCCGCACCGGCCGTCGAGCGGTCCCGGCCGGGGCCGGCGGGACCGGGCAGGCTGCGGTGCCCGAGCCGGGCCAGCACCTCCCGCACCCACACCCCGGCCGTGGCACCCCAGTCCCGTTGCGCGGCGTCGCGGTGGCTGACGATGTGCCGGTTGAGCTGCCCGTGACCGGAGGAGAACAGACCGCCGGGACGATCCGCCTCCACGATGACGTCCGCCCCGCCCGGGTTGGTCAGAAAGGTCACGGAAAGCTCGCGGAGCACCCCGGCGTACGCGGGCGCCGGCAGCAGGGTGAAGACCTGGTACAGCGGCAGGCGTTGACTGGTGTCGGGGACCAACCCGTACTCCAAGGTGGCGGCCGTGCAGCCGAAACCGAGCCGGTCAAGGGCGGCGAGCAGCGCCTCGTGCACGGGCAACGGGGCGACCGCGAGCGGCACCAGACCGCCCCGCCCCTTGGCAGCGGCCACCGCGATCTCGGTACGCGCACCGAGGACGACGCCCAGCGACTGCCCCGCCCACTCGGTGACGGGCGTCTCCCACGGCAGCCTTACGTCGAAGAGCAGACTGCGCTCCTCACCGCGCCCCAGCCGGAAGCTGCCCGGCAGGGTGAACCGAGCACAGACGACCTCACGTTCGAGCCGCCGCGCCTCGGCCGCAGTACCCAGCCTGGCCACCACCTCCACGGTGATGCGGTCGATGTCGCAGTCGGCATCACCACCACGCAGCCGAACCTGCCCCGCCAACCGCCCACCGGGCAGCGCGGCACCAGGCGCCAGAACCGTCTCCAACCGGGGTCCCCCCTCGCCGAGGGGGCTGAGCACGGGCGTGAACACCATGCCGGCGTTCTCCTTCACTTGGGTGACGAGCACTTGGGGGCTGAGCGGGGTGTCGAGCCGGGCACAGAGCCAGGGTGGGGCACATGGCGCGAGGTGGTGGTGAGGTATGAGGGTGTGGCGCGCCCCCGGAGTACCAGCACTCCACGGGGCGCGGATCGAGTCGCCCGCGACGCACCGACCGATCTCTGACCGCTGACCGCTGACCAGGCTGTGGTGCGCACCGGGTCCGGCCGTCCCGACACCCGCGGCAACCCACCACACGCCCCGAAGGGAAGGTGCGACGGGAAGGCCGGACGGCAGGGATCGGACGACGGCGGGCACGGGCGAGCTCCCCAACCAGCACCGGGATTCCCCGACCTGATCCGCTGTCCGCTGCCCGCTCCCGGACACTCCACCGGTACCCCATTGTCCGCCGCGGCCCACGGCGCGCCGGCGACAATGGCCGGGTCCGGGCCAGCCACGCGGGCCACGTACGAGGGTACGGGTGAGCCGACTCTGACCCTCCGGCCTCGTCAGCTCCGCAGGCCCCAACCGAACCACCGGTCATCCGGGGTGTTCCGCCCGATGCCCACCAGTCGGACACAGTCAAGGTCTTGCGCCCCTCCCGGCTACCGTGCATGTTCCGTATCCCCGCGACCCGCCCCGACCCGCCTACTTCTACACCTCTGTAGAAGTTTAGAGGGGTGGACGACCTGCACGACACCGTCCCCGGCCCGCAGCGCAGGACGACCGAAAACCAGCGCCGCGCGACAGTCGGCCACTGCCCCCGAGCGCCCCCGCGCGTACGACCGAGCAACCCACCCGCGCCCGCGCGGCCCGGACCGACGGGCGCACCCGACCGCGCCGGGGCGCACCCCACCACTCCTGAACGACCCACTCACTACACCGCGACGCCCATACGAACCCTCCCGGTTCCCCTCCAACAGACCTCACGCACAGGGTGGTTGGGCCAACCAGGAACACCGGATGGTCGAGACACAGCAACCCACACCCGGCACATGCCACCGACACACCCAACTACCGCAACAACCGGTCCCTATCCAACCCCGCGACCGACCCACCCCGGGGTTCCGCCACAGGCACTCATGGCGACGACCGGCCCGACCAACACCCCACTCACCACCCCCTCACCCCACCACCAACCGATACACCTGCCGCGACCCACCCTCCGGCCCCGGTTCGGTCGCCTCGCCCGGGGTGAAGCCGAGGTGTTCGTAGAAGGCGCGGGCGCCGCTGGTGATGGCGCCGGGGTGGTCGGGGCCGAAGGTGATGACCTCCAGCGTGGCGGGGGGTCGGACGTAGCGGTGGACGGCCTCCGCTACCAGGGCGCGGCCCACCCCCGTGCCGCGCGAGCGCGCGGAGACGACCATCCAGTGCAGGTGGTACGTGGGCGGCGCGGCGCCGAACAGCAATGCGCCGAGCACGCTCTTGTCATCCGCCTCGGCGATGAGCGCCTTGGCCTCTCCCATGTGTTCCGCCACCGCCGCATGGAACCCCGCATCGTCGACCATCGGCCCGAACCACTGCTCAACCTGCCCCGCGAGGCTGAGGAATTCGGGGAGGTCCGCTTCGTACGCGAGTCTGACGATCATGTGGACAGCTTGGCAGACCGGCCTCGCGGCGCCCCTCGATGGAGCGCCGGGGCAGCCTCCGCCGGCGGGTCGGCCACCTCGCCCCGGGTGGCGCGACCACCCCGGGCCGCCGAGCGGGGGGGCGGCGGTCGAACGTCGAACCCCCAGCACTAGGGTTTCGCCGCGGAGTTGCACGACGTCGCACGGTCGGGCGGGAAGCGTCGGAATGGACCCCGCCCCGTCCCGCGCTCATCTGTGGCGCATACCTCTTCCATGAGCCGTTATGCCGGCGGGCATTCAGGCAATACCGCCCATCGACCTCGGGAAACGCACTCTTTCGGGGCATGTTCGTGCCGGCTTCGCCACCTATCCTTGCATGGGCGATACAGCGGATTCCCATACGGGAAACGTACGCATCGTTTTTGGCAAGCGAGATCGGCAAGCGAGATCAGAGATGAGCGAGGGAGCTATGACGATCAAGAACGGCGCCCCGGCGACCGAGATCACGGGTGTCACCTGGCTGAAGGCCCGGGCGAGCGTGGGTGCCGGAGAGTGCGTCGAGGTGGCCGGGCTGCCGAGCGGGGAAGTCGCCATGCGGAACTCGCGCCATCCCGAAGGCCCGGCCCTCGTCTTCACCAAGGCGGAGTTGCGGGCATTCCTCGCGGGCGCACGGGAAGCGGAGTTCGACCACCTCACCGCCTAGCGCCCAACGCAGAGTCATACTCTGGCCATGATTTGCGGCGGCGGGCGTACACCCGGCACTCTGGGGTCAATTTGATTGCTCTCCCGAAACCTCGGAGTCGGTATGTCCGCCGCCCGCAAGGCCCAGCGTGGTTCTGACGCATCCGTCCTCCGCATGCAGACGTCGGAGGAACAACGCCCTGCCGGACGGTTATTGGGCGACGAGTTGCGCCACCATCGGGAGCGCCTCGGATACACCCTCGCCGACGCCGCCCGCGCGATCCGGGCCTCCACCTCCAAGGTGAGCCGACTGGAGCGGGGCGAGAGCCCGGCCAAGCCGCGCGACGTGCACGACCTCGTCGTCTTCTACGGCCTCTCGCGCGAGCAGCGCAGTCAGATCGACCAACTCCTCACCCAGGCCGGCAATGCCGACCTGTACGCCAGGTTCGCCGACGTCACGCCCCACTTCCTCAAGCGCCTCATCCGCTTGGAGGCGGCGGCCACCAAGATCTCCGTCTTCGACCCCCACGTGGTCCCCGGCCTGTTGCAGACCGAGTCGTACGCGCGGGCGATCGTACGGATGATGGAGGTCGGCATGCCGGACGCCGACATCGAGCGGGTCGTCGCACTCCGCATGCAGCGGCAGGTCGCGATCGACAAGAGCGGTCGCGCCCTGGACGCGCTGATCGGCGAAGAAGTCCTGTTCCGTGGTTACGGCTCGGCCGACTCGATGTTCGAGCAGATCCGGATGCTGCTGAAGATCACCAAGACCAACCGCTTCAACGTACGCATCGTGCGCGAGGGCGCCATGACCCCGCCCTACCCGATCTTCCACTTGTCGTTTGCCGATGGGGAGTGTCAGGAGTTGGCGTACGTGGAACACCTCGACGGGGCCAACTACGTCACCCAGAAGCGGCAACTCGACAAGTACCGGCGTCTGTTGCTGAATGTGCGGGCCAACGCGTACGACCGCAAGGACAGCACGTTCGCGCTGATGCGGGCGCTCGACCACTGGGAGCACAAGACCATAGAGAAGCAGCCGGGCTGAGCCGTTCCGCTCGCCCGGCTGCTTCCTCCCACCCGCGGCTAGCGCATCACCCCGGGACGCGCCCGACGCCGCCCCACTCGACCCAGTCCGTGGGCCGCAGATGGGCGGGGGGCGTCGGGGCGTCGGGGCGCCAGTCGATGACGTCGACCAACCCCGGTGACTGGATCTCCAACGGTTCGAAGTACCGCCGCACCTCGTGCGTTTCGCGGACCCGACCCCAGTTGTGGTTGGTGGCCTCCGCCATCAGGTTGGTGACGTCCTGCCGTACGACCGGGTCGTCGCTGACAAGTTGGCAGACGACCATATAGCTGCCCGGCGCCAACTGCTCGGCGACGGTCTTGATCAGCGCGGCGGGGTCGCGTTCGTCGTCGGTGTCGGGCAGACAGTGCAGCACCGAGACGAAGAGCACGGCCATCGGCTTCTTCCAGTCGAGGAACCCCTCGGTGGCCTGCCTGATGTCGCGGGTGCGCCGCATGTCGTAGTCGAGGACCATGGTGTCCTCGTTGTCGTCCAGAGAGGTGCGACCGTGGGCGAGGACCATGGGGTCGTTGTCCACGTAGACGACCTTGGCACCCGGCCGGGCGCGCTGGGCGACCTCGTGGACGTTGTCCTGGGTGGGCAGGCCGGAACCGTGGTCGAGAAACTGGGTGATGTTCTTCTCGGTGGCCAGGATGCGCACCACGCGGCGGAGGAAGTCCCGGTTGGTGCGGGCGAGTTGTTGGCTGCTGGGTGCGATCCGCAGTAGTACGTCACAAGCCTCGCGATCGACTTCGTAGTTCTCCGTCCCGCCCAAGAGCCAGTCGTACATGCGCGCGGCACTGGCCTTGCTGGTGTCGATGAAGCGAGTTTCGGGATTCTCCCCGTAGGCCATGCACACTCCTGTGAGCACCGGTATCACCAGGATGTTCTGGATGATGCAGGGGGCCATTTTAGGAGTCTGGGCAGCGGCCGGCTAGTCACCCAAAGGGGCCACCGGGGCAGGAAGTTATCCGATACGTGGCAGTGAACCGCGATGGGCCGGCCTGGTGCGACACACCCTCCGGACGAGTGTGCCCCACCAGGCCGGATCGGCTCAGCGGTCGGGTAGTCGCTTCAGCTCCCGTTCCGCGCCGCGGAGCAGGGCGTGGGCCTCGTGGTCGGGCAGCCCCATCAGCCCTGCGGCCTGGCCGACGGGCATGTCGAGCCCGTGGTGCAGGACCATGATGTCGGCCTGGTCGCTCCGTAACACCGCATGGAACCGGCCCGAGGCGGCGTGTGCGGCAGCCGTACGGTGGTCCGTCGCGCAACGCAGGTCGGTCCACACCCTGGCGGCCGGGCGCTCGCTGCCGAGGAGCGTGGGCCAGCACGCCCCCACCCCGTCGAGAACGGCGTCGACACAGTCCCGTGCCGCGTGCCGGTCCTCGATCCTGGCTTGCGCGTAGCGCAGGTAACCGGCCCGGTGGGTGTCACAGAAGGCCCGGTACTCCAGGCAGAACGCGGGCGGCGCAGCCGGCTCGCCCTCGCTTCCGGTCACGGCCTGCGCACCCCTTCCCTGAGGGTGTGCCGCTCGATGCGGGCGGCCTTCCACAACGGCTTGAACCGTCGCGGGTCCGCTCCCCACCCCACGACGACGTCGCGCAGTACGGGCCAGTCCAGTGCGGTCTGGCCGTGGAGGGCCATGCGGAGTTCGGCCGGGTCGACGCCGGGTGGGCAACTCGCGGCGACCCCGGGAAAACCGGCGGCCAACCGGGCACCGCGTAGCGCCGCGGCCAGTCGGCCCGTACCGTTCCGCGGGTCGACCACCGACGGCTGACCCCACGCGCACTCCCACAGCAGGCGCAGGTCAAGGGGCTCGCCGCCCAGGGCGTGCGCAACCATGTAGACCTCCGACCACGACAGGAGGAGCGTGCCGTCCAGCAGCCGGGACAGGGTGGACGGCGGGAGGTCGGTGACGGCCGCGATGCGGTCGAGGCCGGTGCCGCTGCGTTGGTGGAGGGCGTACAGGGCGCAACCCAACGCCCGTACTTCGGCCGACGCCCCCGGTATCGCCAGTGGGTGGTGCCCCGCGGCGCGGCCGATCGGTGGTGGGTCGTGGAGCGGGTCGAGCGAGGGTGCCTGTGCGGGGATGCGCCCGGCGCCCCGGGCCGCGCCGCGGCTCCCGCCCCAGTGGGCCCTGGCCGACGCTTCGGGCACACCAACCTGGGCGGCGATCTGCGCCCAGGTCCAACCCTCGTGTCGGGCCTCGTCGACCGCGACGGCCGTCAGACAGGCCACGTCGTGGCCCATTGCCTCGGTCAGTTCCGCAACGACCGCGAGTCGGCCGCTGCCCACCAGGTCAAGTCGTCGTGCACGGGTCGTCAGGTCGTTGACGATCACCTGCCAGGAGTCGCGCGGCGGCCTGGCCGTCTCCGGTTCGCGCTCCCGTTGTTGATGCGCCCGCGAGCGGCATTTGGGGCCGCAGTAGTCCTTGGGGCGTCCGCCGCCCTTCTTCGTCGGCTGAATCTTGTCTCCGCAGAAGGCACACCGCGCTTCTGCCGATGGCGTTGCCATGGGGGTTTCCCTTCGCCGGCCCGGTGTGGTCGCCCATCGCGTGGTGGGCGCCAACGGTCACCGCCGGGTGTTCTCCAAGCGGTGGACGGTCCGCAGGGTCGGCCGGGCCTCACCCTGGGACTTCGGGGACCGGGCTGCGAGGGGCCGCACCGCCCGGCGGGCCGTGGCCCCGGAGCTGCGTACGGCATCGCCCTCGCCGCGCGGCGCCAGGTCGGCCAGGCTCGTCAGGGCGAGGAGCACGAGCAGCGCCAACCCCGAGATCTCGTACACGGCCGGGCGGGCGCCGGGCAGGAGGACGGCGGCGGCCAGCAGGACGCCGAGGGCGATCAGCAGGCTCGCCTCCATCCACGGCGCGTCCTGGGCGGTGGCAGGCGTTTCGCCGGCCCTTTCGGCAGGGATAATCCCGAGGGGAACTGCACGGGAAGCACATGCCTGCTCCCGGCTTTCTCTATGGGTCACGCTCAGTCCTTTCTTCGATTGTCGATGGCCTGCGGTGGCCTCGGGATGCAGCCCGGGGCCACTGCCATCTCAGCCCGCGATCAGCCGGCTGCGCGCAGCCATTCCACCACATTGCCCCTCATCGCTATTCCTCTGCGATCAGGGGCTTCCCACCGTGCAAGCGACTCCACCCTGCAAGGTGGAAGATGGCTGACGCATTTCAAGCGGATGGCGCGCCTTGGCAGTCACTTGGTTTCGTTTTCTATAGACGTACGATCAGAGTTGATCGCCGTATTGTGATCACCTCCTGAGCGCTTTCGACAAAATGCCAGGTGAAGTCGGGTGTTGAACAACCCGCGAGGTTGACCGTGAAACCTTCTAGGCTTGACCATCACACCCGCCCCTGAATGCGCGTGCAGATGGGAAAATCGCAAAGCGCAAGAGCAAACAGCTCATCGGCGGGAGAGGTCGGGTCGCCGCTTGAGAGCGGGCACCGCCTGCACACAGCGGGCGCGAAATACCTTCACTCGGCAAATATCGAGGCCGAGCGGCGGACCGGGGAGCACTCCGGTCAAGGACGTGACGCGACGCTCAATTCGTCTGCTTGAACGACTAACGCCTTTGTTGGGGATTGCCCTTCTCGTCCCCGTACGGCGTGAGGTTCCGCAGGGGCGGGAGGCGGATGCGGGCGGGTCAGGCCGGAGCGGGCAGGGGACGGGCCGGGCAGGCGGGACGTGTGGGTGGCCGTACGCCGACGAACCGGGCGGGTCGGCCGCCGGCGGACCGTCACCCTGACGCGATGGGTGGCTCCAGCGGAGTGGGGTGGGGTGGGTTGCTGATGTGAGTGGTGGGTGGTGGGTGTGGGTGTGCTTCTGGGGCGTGGATGTGGGTGTGGGTTGCTGAAGCCGACGCGGGGATGGGTGTGGGTTGCGCGACGCTGGTGTGGAGGTGGGTCGCGGGGTCAGCGCTGTTGCTGGGCCGCGGCCCGGCGCTGCCGCTTGCCGAGTGGGGCCTGGGACCGGTCCTCGGCCTGTGACCTGAGGTTCTTGTAGCCGTAGCCACGCTCGACCAGCCACGCCCTGGCGGCTTCTTCGGCGCGTTCGGTGGCGAGCAGGATGTCCTCTTCCTCCTCCCCGGAGTCCAGGAACCGGAAGGTGAAGGCGGACCGCGCCGCCAGGTCGTAGCTGAGGTGTCCCTCGGGTGTGAAGGCCGCGCGCAGGACGTCGTGTTCTGCGGCGTGGGCGAGGAGTTCGGCGCGCTGCTCGGCGCTGAGTTCGTGGAAGACACCGCGGACCATGATCCGGAAAGTACGCGTACTCATCCTGCGACAGTAGCCAGCGGGCCGTACGGGCTCCACTGTGTTTCCCGCGGTATACGGAACGGCTGGCGGGAGCGGTGCGGCGGCCTCCCGTCGAGGTCAGCGGCCCGCTGCGGGTACGTGCTCGCGGCCAGCCGCGACGGCGACGGCACGGTGGACGGCGCGCGCCAGCCGGGCGCCCCATCGGGAGCGCGGACCGGCGAAGGCGTGCACCTCCTCGCCCGGGAGCGGGACCACCCTGGCGGCCACGCACACCGCGTCGGTCGGCGTGCCCGAACAGTCGTGGCCGGCGTCGAGCAGCGCCTGCACCTTGGCTTCGGGGGCGGTCGACACGGCGTTGACCAGCGCCGCGTCGGTGAGCGCCACCGGCAGCGCCACCACGATGTTGATCGTGCCGGGCCGGGCCGGTGTGCTGGTGCCCTCGGTGGGTGAGGCGGCCCAGCCGCGCACGCCGAGCCCCGCCGTAGCGACCGCTTCGACCCCTCCGTCCCGCGCGTGCCCGTACGCCCGGACGTCGGCCGCCGTCATCAGCCCGACCCCGACCCCCTCGGCTCCGGCGGCCCGGGCCAGCTCGCCGAGGTGCCGATCCGGGTCGGTGCGGCGGTAGCCGTGGGAGACCTGGGCGTTGAGGACCCAGGAGCGCTCCCCGATGCCGCCGCCGAGGACGGAGCTGCTGACCATCCGCCATCCCGCGCCCGCCCGCCACAGCAGGCTGTCGAGTTGTTCACCGTCTTCGACTCGGGTGAGTCGCTGCACCGGCAGCAACCCGGCGGTCGGGCGGGGCGGCGGAAGGACGGCGGTCACCTTGCGGGGACTCCTCACGGGTGGGGGCCCGCTGATGGTACGTCGCCCGGTGCGTTCGGCGTTCCGGTGTCGTGCCGGGCGCCGGATCGGGGCACGCTTCGAGCAATCGGCTGCGGGGCGCATGGCCCGCGACCGGCCAGCAGCCGGGGCCCACGTCGCTGTGGGGCCCCGCGCCGGTCGGGGGCTGCCGCCCCCCCCGCCGGGGGGGGGGGCGCCCGCCCGCGGGGCCCGCCCCCCCGGGCGCGGCCCGGACCCCCCGGGGGCGGGCCGCCCCCACCCAAGCCGCGGCCGCCGCGACAGCGTGTGGTTATCTGGGGGGGGG
>NZ_JBEHZD010000251.1:0-10892 GCF_040240285.1 Streptomyces sp. HSW2009
TCGCGGCGTCGGCGGCCTGCTCGGTCAGGCCTCGCTGGCGGGGCAGGGTCGTCACTGCGCTTCTCCCGCACGGTGGTGGCCGCGGGGGGGGGGGGGGGGGGGGGGGCCCCGGCGGGGCCCCCCCCCCACGACACCGGGTTGCAGGGCTTCGGGGCCCGTACCGAGTTCTGCATCGGCGACCCGCTCACCCACCGCAGGCTCGCCGCGCACCTGGCCAACCTGCTGCCCGGGGTCACGGTCCACCCGGGCGACGAGGCCGGCACCGACCGGGCCACGTTCACCATCGGCGGCACGGACTACCGGATGGAGCCGGGCGCGGTGGAGTACGTACTGCTGGCGCGGCTGACGGCGGGCGGCGGCGACCGTCCGGTGTTCCTGGCGGCCGGTCAGCGCCCGGTCACCCACCGGGCGGCGGTACGGCACCTGGTGCGCCAGCACACCCGGCTGGTCCGCCGGCGCGGCGGGGACGGCTCGTTCTGCGTCCTGCTGAAGGTGGTCAACTCGCAGGCGTACGGGGCCGACGTGGTGGAGCTGGTGGCCGACGTGACGAAGGCGGCGCTGGCGCCGAGCGAGCCGAAGGGGCACCGGGCGGCCTGAGCGACCCGACCGCCCCCCCCCTTGCTCCCCTACCGTCTAGGGCCCGCCCCACCGCGCTCTCCGGCCGCCTACAACTCCCGCCCCACCACGCTCCCCCGCCGGCTACGGCTCGCCCCGTCAACAGCCCCGCCGCCTACGGCTCCCGCTCCCCCGCCCGCTACAACCGCGGCCCCGGGCCGCCCGCGCCCGGCAGCAGCGTGCCGGGTTCGGGCTCGGCGACCTCCGCGGCCTCCACCTTGGGGTTGCGGCGCTGCCGGGCGGCCACCCAGTTCGCCAGCCCGGACAGCAACATGCACATGCCGATGTAGATCGGCGAAATGACCAGGACGACGGGGATGAAGGGCAGTCCGTAGTCCAGGTTGCCCGCGATGAGCTTGCCCGCGTGCAGGAACTCCTCATAGGTGATGAGGAACCCGAGCGAGGTGTCCTTGAGCGCCACCACCAACTGGCTGATGATCGCCGGCAACATGGCCCGCATCCCCTGCGGCACCAGGACGTACGTCATGACCTGCGTCTTGCGCATGCCCAGCGAGTACGCGGCCTCCCGCTGGCCGCGGTCGACCGCGTGCACCCCGGTGCGGAAGACCTCGGCCAGCACCGAGCCGTTGTACAGCGTGAGGCCGGTGACCAGCGCCGGCAGCGGCTGCACCTTCAGTGCCACGAAGACGAAGAAGATCATCACGAGCACGGGCATGGCCCGGAAGAACTCCACGAGCAGCGTGGCCAGCCAGCGCACCGGGCGGTGGTCGGAGAGCCGGCCGGCCGCGAGTACCGCGCCGAGCGCGAGGGAGAGCACGGCCGCGTACCCGAACGCCTTGAGCGTGTTGCCGAGCCCGCGCAGCAGCAGCTCCTGGATGCCCTCGTACTGGAACGGCCGCCACTTCTCGGCCTCGAACTGCCCGGTGTCGTAGAGCAGGTAGCCGAACCAGGCCAGCAGGCCCACGATCACCGCGGTGGACAGCACCCCGTAGATCCGGTGCCGGCGGCGGGTGCGCGGGCCCGGCACGTCGTAGAGGGCGGTGTGGGTCATCGCGGCACTCCCCAGCGCGCTTCCAGCACGTTGAAGACCGCGCTGATGGTCAGGGTCACGATCAGATAGCCGGCGGCGATCCAGACGAAGGTCCAGACGATGCTGTAGCCGAGTTCGTTGAGGACCTTGTAGGTGCCCAGCAGTTCGGTGACGCTGAACGAGCCGGCGATCGCGGAGTTCTTGGCCAGCGCGATCAGCGTCGAGCCGATCGGCGGGATGACCGAGCGGAACGCCTGCGGCATGACCACCGTGCCCAGCGTCTGCCCGAAGGTCATGCCCAGGCTGCGGGCCGCCTCGCCCTGGCCGACCGGCACCGTGTTGATGCCGGCGCGCACCGCCTCGCAGATGAACGCCGAGGTGTAGCAGCCGAGCGCGAGCACCGCGAAGGTGGTGAACGGCAGCACCAGGCCGAACCGCGGCAGCCCCAGCAGCACCGCGAAGAACAGCAGGGTCAGCGGGGTGTTGCGCAGCACCGTGACCCACACGGTGCCGAAGATCCGCAGCGAGCCGACCGGGGCGACCCGGAAGGCGGCCATCAGGATGCCGAGGGCGAGCGCGAGCAGCGAGGCGTAGCAGGTGAGTTCGACGGTGCCGAGCAGGCCGTCGCCGTAGCGGGAGAAGTTGTCGGTGAGGACGTCCATCGCAGCCTTCCTCAGCCCGCCGGGTAGCGGTCGACGGCGGGCGGCTGGGGGGCGGGCACCCCGGACAGGCCGAGGGTGGCGTCGTACGCCTGCTTCCAGTCGCCGTTCTTCTGGTGCGCCACGATCGCGTCGTCGAGCGCGAAGCGCAGCGCGGTGTCCCCCTTGGGCAGGCCGATCCCGTACGGCTCCTTGGAGAACGGCCGCCCGGCGAGCTTGAGTTCGTCGGGCGCCTTGGCGGCGTAGCCCATCAGGATCGTGTCGTCGGTGGTCACCGCGTCCACCTGGTAGGTGAGCAGGTTGTCGACACAGATCGAGTACGTGTCGTACGAGACGGGGTGGGCCTTCGGGTAGTCGGCCTCGATGCGCTGCAACGGGGTCGAGCCGGCCGCCGAGCAGACCTTTTTGCCGGCCAGGTCGTCCGGGCCGTGGATGCCGTCCTCGTCGTGGCGGACCAGCAGCGACTGCCCGGCCTCGTAGTACGGGCCGGCGAACCCGACCTGCCGCTTGCGCAGGGCGTTGATGGTGTACGTGCCGACGTAGTAGTCGATCTGGCCGTTCTGGAGCGCCGTTTCGCGGTTGGCCGACGCGACGGTGCGAAAGCTGATGCCCCGCGGGTCGAAGCCGAGCGAGGCGGACATCATCTTGGCGATCTCGACGTCGAACCCGCTGTAGCGGCCGGTGGCCGGGTCCTTCTCGCCCAGGTACGGCTGGTCCTCCTTGACGCCGACCACGAGATGCCCGCGCCGCTCGGCCTTGCGCCAGGTGGCGGAGTCCGGCAGTTCGAACCCCCGGTCGACGCGGTAGTGCGGCAACGCCTCGGGCCGCGGCCCCTTCGCCGGCGGGCTGCCCTCCTTGCCACAACCGGCCGTGACCAGCGCGAACAGGAGGAGCAGGGCGGCGACCTTGGCCGTGGTGGCGGTTCTGGCCGGAGTGGCGGCGCGGGCCGCGCGGCGGCGCGGGGGCGGGCCGGGGACCGCGGCCGGGTGCGGGTGCGGGGTCTTGGTACGCGTACTGGTACGCGTACGAGCACGGGTACGGGTACGGGCCGTTCGCCCGGCTGACGGAAGCATGCGCATGTCGGTGCCCGCCCGCTCAGTGCTTGAGGATCTTGGAGAGGAAGTCCTTGGCACGGTCGCTGCGCGGTGCGGTGAAGAACTCCTCGGGGGTGCGGTCCTCGACGATCGCGCCGTCCGCCATGAACACCACCCGGTTCGCGGCCGAACGCGCGAAGCCCATCTCGTGGGTGACGACCACCATCGTCATGCCCTCGTGCGCGAGCTGCCGCATCACTTCGAGGACCTCGTTGATCATCTCCGGGTCGAGCGCGGAGGTCGGCTCGTCGAACAGCATCGCCTGCGGGTCCATGGCCAGCGCCCGGGCGATGGCGACGCGTTGTTGCTGGCCGCCGGAGAGCTGTGCCGGGTACTTGTCGGCGTGCGCCGCGAGCCCCACCCGCTCCAACAGCTCCCGCGACCGCTGGTCGGCCTGCTCCTTCTTCCGCCCCCTGACCTTGATCTGCGCCAGCGACACATTGGCCAGCACGGTCTTGTGCGCGAAGAGGTTGAAGGACTGGAAGACCATCCCGACCTCGGCCCGAAGCTGCGCGAGCGCCTTCCCCTCGGCCGGCAGCGGCGTGCCGCCCAACGTGATGGTGCCGGACTCGATGCTCTCCAGCCGGTTGATCGTCCGACACAGCGTCGACTTCCCGGACCCGGACGGCCCGATGACGACCACGACCTCCCCACGCCCCACGCTCAGGTCGACGTCCCGCAGTACGTGCAGCTTCCCGTAGTACTTGTTGACATTGCGCAGTTCGATCAGAGGATCGACGGCCATATGCAGCCCTATCCACTCTCAGGCGTGTCGCAGTCAAGGCAACCTATACGCGCACATACCGGACTTCGCGGGCGACACGCGTTGACCTGCCGGTCAATCGTCATCGGAGGTGGGGTGGGTACGGGGGCTGCCGGGGTTGCCCGCCGTACGCCGCGGGGCGGGGCACCGGCCGCCGGGGCCCTGGCCGGGAATCAGGCCAGCCGCGTGCCCAGCCGCGCCGACGCCCGCTCCCTGTCCCTGGTGTGCCACCACTCGAACAGATGGGTCCTGACCATGAACTGGAGGGTGTGCAGGGCCACGTCGGTCAGGTCGCCACTCGCCAGGCTGGCGTCGGGGCCGTCGTACACCAGTGACACCCGCCAGCGTTCGGTCCCGACACGGACCTCAAGCTCCACGAGCAGATCCGGGTAGACGGCGGGCACCCGCAGGTCCAACACGTCGATGGGCACGCCGGGCCCCTGTCGCTGGGCACCGAGAATCTCGGGCGCCAAGCGCGCCCGCACCTGCTCCGCCGTAGCCATGACCCCTCACTCAGTACGTGTCTCAGGCGTCCTGGTGGGACGCGCCGCACCCCGCTCCCCCGGGTCCGCCCCGCCGCCGCGCGGCGCGCGCCCCTCACCCCTCGTCCACCTCCGCGTACATCTGCGAAAGCTCCGGCGTGCCGTCCTCCGCCCAGGAGGTGCCGGCGGCCACCACGTCGATCTCCCGGCCGCTGTCGAGCGCCACCAAGGGGGTGCCGTCGGGGGCCAGGCGCCACTGGGCGCCGGGGACGGTGCGGGTGATGACGGTGCCGAGGTAGAGGCCCGCGTCGTTGCCGAGCCAGGGCAGTTCTTCCGGGTCGTCGCGCCAGCCGGGCTGGAGTTGGTCGAGGGCTTCCAGGGAGGCCGGGGTGTCGTCCAGGGTGACGTCGGCCGACTCGGCGCGGGCCCGCAGGAGTTCGCACTCGGCGAGCAGTTCGGCAAGACCTTCCCGCGCCGGCCCGGGCGGCGGCGCCTTGGCCGCGCTCGCCGCGGCGTGCCGCTTGCGCCAGGGGCCGAGGAAGGGAATGTCCATACCGCTCAGCGTCGCACCGACCACCGAGTACGCACCACAGGCGCGCTAGGCCGGCGCCGCGCTCCCGCGCCGGCCTCCGTCACCGCCCGCCGCGGGCCGGCGCCCGCCCCCGCCCCCGGGCCGCTGTCACACGTCCAGGTCCACCACGACCGGCGCGTGGTCGGACGCGCCCTTGCCCTTGCGCTCCTCCCGGTCCACGTACGCATCGCTGACCGCCTTCGCGAAGGGCGCGTTCCCGTAGACCAGGTCGATGCGCATGCCCTTGTTCTTCGGGAAGCCTAGTTGGCGGTAGTCCCAGTACGTGTACGGGCGGTCGTACTTCAGCGGGCGGGGCACCACGTCCGACAGGCCCGACTCGCGCAGGGCGGCCAGTGCGGCGCGCTCGGCCGGGGTGACGTGGGTGGCGCCCTCGAAGAGCGCCGGGTCCCACACGTCCTCGTCGGTGGGGGCCACGTTGAAGTCCCCGAGGACGGCGAACGGGCGCGCCCCCGCCGTGTCCTCGGCGACGGCCGCGCCCAGCGCCTCGAACCAGCGCAGCTTGTACGCGTAGTGGTCGTGGTCGATCTCGCGGCCGTTCGGCACGTAGACCGACCAGAGGCGCACCGGCCCGCAGGTGGCGGAGACCGCCCGGGGCTCCTGGGCGCCCTCGTAGTCGGGGCCGCCGGGCAGGCCGGTGACCACGTCGGTCAGGCCGACGCGGGAGAGCAGCGCCACCCCGTTCCACCGGCCGGTGGCGTTGACCGCCGCTTCGTACCCGAGCTCGCGCAGCTCGTCGTACGGGAACTGGTCGAGGGAGCACTTGGTCTCCTGGACACACAGCACGTCCGTGCCGGTGCTCTCCAGCCAGGCCAGCAGCCGCGGCAGCCGGGCAGTGATCGAGTTGACGTTCCAGGTCGCGATGCGCATATCGGTAAACCTACCGCCCGCCACTGACAGCCGGGCTCGGACCGGCCACGAACCGCCCCGGGCACCGGGCGGGCGGCGGCCGGGTGCCGGGCGGGCGGCCGGTCCCGCGGGCTAGAGGTGCAGGGTCTCGCCCACTGCGAGCCGCCCGTGGTCGGCGCCGGCGACACCGGGTCCGCCCGGGCCCAGCATCCGGTCGTAGATCGGCCGGGCGAGGTCGGTGAGCAATCCGTCGTGCACGTCGATGGCGCGCGTCGGGCGCACCGCGCGCACGTAGTCGATGACCTCGCTGACCTTGTTCCAGGGCGCGTGCACCGGCAGCAGCAGGGTCTCCACCGGCCGGTCGGGCACGGTGAGCGCGTCGCCCGGGTGGAAGACCGCGCCATCCACCACGTACCCGACGTTGGTGACGCGCGGGAGGTCCGGGTGGATCACGGCGTGCAGTTGGCCGTGCACCTCGACCTCGAACCCCGCCGCCTGGAACGCATCGCCCTCGCCGACGGTGTGCACCCGGCCAGGGAAGGCGGCCGAGAGCTGCTCGGCGACGCTGCGCAGCGTCCACACCCGGCTGGCCGGGTCGGCCTCCAGGGCGGCGCGCAGCCTGTCCTCGTCGAAGTGGTCGGGGTGCTCGTGGGTGACCAGGATCGCCTCGGCGCCGACCGCCGCGTCCGGCGCGCTGAACACTCCGGGGTCGATCACCAGCGTCCGGCCGTCCTTCTCCAGCCGCACGCTGGAGTGCCCCTGCTTGGTGAGCCGCATCCGCCCCACCGCTCCTTCGCTGCGCTCGCTCCTCGCGCCCGCCCGCCCGCGCGGGGGCCGCCCTTGCCCGTGGCCCGTACCGCGCCGGCGGCTCGTACCGTACGCGCGCCCGCGCCCGCGCCCGAAGCCGACGCACGGGGCCGACGGCCGCCCCGGGCCGCGTGCGCGAACACGGGCGACGGGCGCGGGCACTTGCCGGGGCTGGGCCGCTCGAACCGGACGCCGGCGCTGCCGGACGCCGGACGTCGGGGTGCCGGCGCTCGATGGCGGCGTGTCAGCGCCCGGTGCCGGCGTCAGCACCCGGTGCAGGTGCAGTGCCCGGTGCCGGTGTCAGTGCCCGGTCACGCCTCGGGTCTGGTCTCCTCCTGGACCACCCGCTGGGCCACGGCGAACGCGGCGCCGGCCGCGGGGGCGCCGCAGTAGACGGCGGTCTGGAGCAGCACTTCCTTGATCTCGGCCGGCGTCAGGCCGTTGCGCAGCGCGGCGCGGGTGTGCTGGGCCAGTTCGTCCAGGTGGCCGCCGGCGGTGAGAGCCGTGAGGGCGACGACGCTGCGGGCGTGCCGGTCCAGTGCGGGCCTGGTCCACACCTCGCCCCAGGCGTAGCGGGTGACGAAGTCGTGGAAGTCGGAGCTGAACTCGTCCGCCTCGGACTCGGCCGCGTCCACGTGCGCGTCGCCGAGCACCTCGCGGCGGATCTTCATGCCGCGCGCCCGGCTGTCCGGCTGCTCGGCCGGCACCTGGGCGGGCTGCCCAGCCGGGGCTATCTCCGCGATGGGGGCGACCGGGGCGGTGGGCGGCGGCGGGGCCGGGGCCAGCACCGGCTTGGGTGCGGCGGCCGTGATCGCGGTCATGCCCGTGGTGTGGGCGGACTGGCCCGAGCTGGCGAAGTGCCGTACCAGCAGGTCGGTGACGGCGGCCGGCTGCTCGACGGGCGTCAGGTGCGAGGTGCCGGGCACCAGGGCGAGCCGCGCGTCGGGGATACCCGCGACCAGCACCCGGGCGTCGGCCGGCGGCGTGACCTGGTCGTCAGCGCCGACCAGGACCAGCGTCGGCACGCCGATGTGGCCGAGCTGGGAGCGGATGTCGAAGGCGGCGAGCGCCTCGCAGGCGGCGATGTAGCAGCCCGGGTCGGTGGTCCGGACCATCTGGACGGACCATTCGACGATGGCCGGTTGCGCGGTGGCGAATGCGGAGGTGAACCAGCGCTCGGGCGCCGTGCGCGCGATGGGGTCCAGGCCGTTGGTGCGGATGACCACGCCGCGCTGGCGCCAGGCGTCGGCGGTGCCGAACCGGGGCGATGAGGAGACCAGCGCGAGCGAGACGACCCGGTGCGGGTGCCGGAGCGCCAGGTCGGCGCCGACCGCGCCGCCGATGGCACAGCCCGCGTAGCCGA
Organism: Streptomyces sp. HSW2009; assembly: GCF_040240285.1. Classification (NCBI taxonomy): domain Bacteria; kingdom Bacillati; phylum Actinomycetota; class Actinomycetes; order Kitasatosporales; family Streptomycetaceae; genus Streptomyces; species Streptomyces sp. HSW2009. The sequence goes on from NZ_JBEHZD010000251.1 coordinate 8,213, forward strand.
ACTGGTCGATGCCCAACTGGTCGAGCGTGGCTATCAGCCGGTCGGCGAGGTCGCTGACGGACGAGGCCGGGTGAGCGGGGGCCCCGCCGTGTCCGGGCAGGTCGTACCTGAGGATGCGCCAACGCCGGCTCAGCTCGGGCACCTGGCGGTCCCACATGTGCCAGGTGGTGCCCAGCGAGGGCCCCAGGATCAGGACGGGGCCGTCCTCCGGACCGTCGAGGCGGTATTGCAGGGTGTTCGGTGATGTCTTGCTCACCCGTCAGACCCTCTCATCTTTCACGGGCTCTCCAATGGCCGGTCCCAACCTAACGGCTCTCACGCCCCGCACCGTACGGGAGCCGTACGCCGGTGGTACGACAGGTGCCGTACGCGTCGACGGCGCCCCGGGCCCCGGGCGCGGGTCCGCCGGCCGGGCCGACCTGCCGGGCCGGGGACGGGGCGCTCCGGAGCGGTGTCCGCGCTCCGGCCCACCGCCGCTGGTCCCGCCGCCACCACCCCGGCCGCCGGGTGACGCAGCTAACAGCCCCCGAGTGTGGCCGGTACCGGCCGCCCCGACCCCACCGGCCGGAAAACCTTCCGGAATCTCCCCAACCAGCCGCCCGACCACCACACGGTGCACGCGTTCCCCGTTCCCCTTACGGGCCGGGGCGGGCGGTCGGGGTTCCAGCCGGGCGGGCGGGCTTCCCTATCGGGCGAGCGGCCGGGCTGTCGGCACGTGGCTCCGGACGTTCCCGGAGAGCTCCGGACGATCCCGGAGGGCTCCGGCCGACCGGTCAGCGGCCGACCCTCCCGGCCCGCGGGGCGGCCCCGTCCCCCCACGCGCCCATCGCCGTACGCCGTACGCCGTACGCCGCCAGAGCACCCCGGACGCGCCGCCGTACGCCCTCTGGACAGGTCCCAGGACAGGCCCGGGGGCGGCGTGGCAGCATCCGTGGCCATGACACGCATAATGGCGCGATGGTCGCCAACTTCCCTTCACAGAGCCGCCGTTGGGCTGGCCGCCGGCCTCCTCGGGGCGAGCGCCCCGCGCGTCGACGCCACCGCCGCCCCGGTGCCGGAGGCGCGGCCCGGGCCCGCCGCGGCGACGCCCGACGGGGCCCGCTACGACGTACGGCTGACCGCGGACGCCGACGGCTCCCACTGGACGGGACGCCAGCGCGTCTCGCTCCGCAACTCCGCCGCCCGGCCGCTGCGCGAGGTGTACCTCAGGCTGTGGGGCAACGGCCAGGACGGCTGCGGCACACCGAGCGCGCCGGCTCCGGTGCAGGTCACGGCGGTGCACGGGGGCACGGCCCAGCAGCCCACGGTCGGCTGCACCGCGCTGGCGATCACGCTCCCGAAGCCGCTGGCGCACGGCGAGCGCACCGCTCTCTCCTTCGACGTGTCCATCGCCGTGCCCGAGCGCAACGACCGCTTCGGCCGCGAGGGCACCTTCCGCTTCCTCGGCAATGCGCTGCCCGTACTCGCCGTGCACGACGCCAAGGGCTGGCACCTGGACCCGTACGTGCGGACCGGCGAGAGCTTCTACGCGCTGACCAGCGACTACCGGGTGCGCCTCGACCACCCGAGCGGGCTGAAGGTGCCGGCGACCGGCCGCACCCAGACCCGGCCCGGCGCCGCCGGCCGCACGGTCACCACCAGTCTGGCGCCACGGGTGCGCGAGTTCGCCTGGGCCGCCGGCCCGTTCGAGACCGCGACCGAGGTGACCCCCGGCGGGGTGCGCGTGCGGTCGTACTGGACCCCCGACGCGCATCCCGACGGCGTGCGCTACGCCCGCAGGGACGGCGCCGCGGCCGTCGACCGGTTCAGCAAGGAGTTCGGCCGCTATCCGTACGGCGAGATCGACCTGGTGATGGCCCGCCAGTTCGGCGGCGGCATGGAGTACCCGGGTCTGGTGCTGCTCGGTGTCGACGCCGAGGGCAGCGCCGCCATCCACGAGGTGGCGCACCAGTGGTGGTACGGCATCGTCGGCAACGACCAGTACGCGGCGCCCTGGCTGGACGAGAGCTTCGCGCAGTACGCCAACTTCCGCTTCCTCAACCTCGACATGGCCACGTACTGCGAGGAAGAGGTGTACTGGCCGAGCGAGGAGGCCGCGCTGACCAACTCCATGGCGTACTGGAGCGCCCACACCAACCAGTACACCAGCGTCATCTACACCAACGGGTCCTGCGCCCTGTTCCGGCTGGCGGACGTCATCGGCCAGGACGCCATGGCGCGCCTGCTCAAGGAGTACGTGCGGGACCACTGGCACGGCGTCTCGACCACCGCCGACTTCAAGCGGGCCGCCCAGGCCGCGACGGACCAGGATCTGACGGCGTTCTGGAAGGAGTACCGGGTGCGCTGAGCGCGCCCGCCCACCGGCTGCCCGCACGCCCGGGTCCCGTACGGCGCGGAAGTGGCCGAACCACCGTCGCCGCGTGGTGGAAGTGGCCGGGAACGCCCCCCGGGGCGAGAGTTCGGCCTGGTTAGGCTGGGTGGCACACCATGGACGTCCGCAGGTGGTGCGCGTTCGGGCGCGCGCCGCGCGGGGCGCGAACGAGGAGCCGGCGAGTGCTGAACGAGATCGCAGGGGTGCGCGCACCCGGGAGTCAGGCCGCGCCCGCGGCGGGGGCGCCGGCCGGTCCTAGTCGACCAGGCTGCCGTGGGTGCGGGGCCAGCGGGTCCTGGCCTGTTCCCG